>NZ_JBHTSL010000013.1:0-90777 GCF_042795115.1 Arthrobacter sp. NPDC056493
GGGGTGGGAATAATTCCGTCCATCGACGTATTTATTCCGTTTTGTGCTGTGCTTCCCCCGGAAAACCAGCCCAACCCTTCTTATTCGTTAACTAAACGGATGGCCGCAAACCAAGTGGTTGCCGGCCCTCCTCAAGCAGCTGGAATCAGCGGTGCTGAATTACCAGGAAGACTTGGTGATGCCCGGGAGCTCACCGCGGTGAGCCATGTCGCGGAAGCGAACACGGGAGATACCGAACTTCTGGAAGGTACCGCGCGGACGGCCGTCGATGATGTCGCGGTTACGCAGACGGATCGGGGAGGCGTTGCGGGGCAGCTTCTGCAGGCCGAGGCGTGCAGCTTCGCGTGCTTCGTCAGTCGCGTTCGGGTCAACCAGGGTCTTCTTCAGCTCGAGGCGCTTTGCAGCGTAACGCTCAACGATGACCTTGCGCTGCTCGTTGCGAGCAATCTTGGACTTCTTAGCCATGTGTTTAGCGCTCCTCTCGGAATTCGACGTGCTGGCGGATCTTGGGGTCGTACTTCTTCAGGACCAGGCGGTCCGGATCGTTACGACGGTTCTTACGGGTTACGTAGGTGTAACCCGTGCCCGCGGTCGACTTGAGCTTGATGATCGGACGTACGTCCTTGTCCTTTGCCACTAGAGCTTCACTCCTCGTGCCAGGATGTCGGCGACGACAACGTCGATGCCGCGTACGTCGATGGTCTTGATGCCCTTTGCAGAGACCTGCAAAGTGACATTACGGCGCAGGGACGGAACCCAGTAGCGCTTCTTCTGGATGTTCGGGTCGAACCGGCGCTTGTTGCGACGGTGCGAGTGCGAAATGCTGTGTCCAAAGCCCGGCTCGGCTCCGGTCACCTGGCAGTGTGCTGCCATGACGACTCTCCTCTGAAAAAATGAAATGAAACGGCTGGCAGAGTTCTGCTTCACCGTGCGGCAGGCGGCGTCCGGATCCAGTCTCATGTGTCCGCACGCTCCAACACCGGCGAACCGGGTTTACTGCTGCGGGATACGACGAGCCGCGAACACCTGGCAATGGAAGCCACTGCGAAGTGCCGGGATACTGGGCGAATACAGGAATGCACGCAACTTGAGCCCCTAACTACCGGCCTCCGGGACTGTGAATACTGCCAACAGCCACCGCAAACCGGAGCAATTGCACACGCTCCGCGCCACCTAGCGCCAACCAAGTCTACGAGACACGCGAATTAAAGACCAATCCGGCGTGGACTGGTGTTATAGAGCAGCCCCGGCCGTTCAGCGTGCACGGCCCTCCGGCCACCCCCGTCGGGACGGCCTTTCTCCAAGACATATCCGGAAAGAAGGCTCCTCACAGCAAAGTCAAAGGCTCGGGGCGGAATCTTGAGCCATGAACACACAGCTCTTGCCCTCCCCCGGGGCCGGCACTCCGACGCGTCCGCACCGCCGGCCTGCTCCGGTTCGGGAGACCGGCCGCTTCGCCGGCCAGCACCGGCGCAGGCTTCTCCGCGCCGACGCCCTGACAGTGGCGGCCTGGTCCTCGTTGGCAGCCTCGCTTGCGCTCTGGCTTGCCGACGGCGGCCTGACGGCGGCGTCCTCGCCGGCCGGCATGATCACGGCGCTGGGCATCATTGCCGGCCTTGCCGGCATGGACCTCGTGCTGCTCATGCTCCTGCTGGCCGCCAGGATCCCCCTGATCGACAGCGCGGTGGGGCACGACCGGGCCCTGGAGTTTCACCGGAAGCTCGGGAAACCGTCGCTATACCTGCTGTTGGCCCACGGTCTCCTCATCGCGGTGGGCTACGGCATGGCAGAAGGGCTCGACCCGGTCAGCGAAGCGGTGGCGCTCTGGGTGCTGGTGCCCGACATGTGGCTCGCGTTCATCTCCCTGGCGCTCTTCATCGCGGTTGTTGTCACGTCCCTGGTGGCGGTCCGCCGGCGCTTCCCTTACGAATTCTGGTATGCGGTGCACCTGCTCACTTACGCTGCCGTGCTCACGTCGCTGCCGCACCAGTTCAGCGTGGGCGGGCTCTTCGCCGTCGGCACCTGGCAGCGCTGGTACTGGCTCGCCATCTGCATCGCCACCGGGGCCGCCCTGCTGTACTACCGGATCATCCAGCCCGTACGGGCCACCTTCAGGCATCAGCTCACGGTTGAGCGGGTCACCCCTGTGGCTCCCGGCGTGGTCAACATCGAAATGAGCGGACTGCAGCTCGGCTCCCTCGCCGGCAACGGCGGACGGTTCTTCATCTGGCGCTTCCTCGCCCCGGGCCTGTGGTGGCATCCGCATCCGTTCAGCCTGTCTGCGGAGCCGGTGCGGACCGGACCGGACGGGCACGGGAGACTGCGGATCACGGTGCGTAATCTGGGCCGGGGTTCGGCGCAGCTGCTCAGGCTGCGGCGCGGAACGAAGGTTGCCGTCGAAGGACCCTACGGACTCTTCAGCTCAGCAGCACGCAGCAAGGACCGCGTGGTCATGATCGGCGCCGGCATCGGTATCACGCCGTTGCGGGCTCTCCTGGAGACCACCCCTTTCGCCCCGGGCCAGGCGACGGTCCTGCTCCGCGGGCACAGCGGCCAGGAGCTCTACCTGGGCGAGGAAATTCTCGAACTGTGCCGGCGGCGCGGCGCCACCCTCTTCCACCTGACCGGCGGACGGGACCCCGGCTCGCCCGACAGCTGGCTTCCGGCCGCCGAGCACCGCTCGGGGTATTCCCTGGCGGACTACGTCCCGGAAATCTCCCACGCCGACGTCTATGTCTGCGGGCCCTCACGGTGGGCAGGCAACGTCCTGGACGCCGCCCGCGCCGCAGGCGTCCACGAAGATCAGCTCCATCACGAAAGGTTCGACTGGTGAGAATCAGAGCAGCAGTTTCAGCCGCCCTGGCTTCGGCCGGCATCCTCCTGGTCGGTTGGCAGTCAGGTGTCCATGTGGCCGACACACGCAGCGCGGTTGCGGCCGCAGCAACGGGAAATCAGGCTTCGGGGACGGGAACCACGGACGGCAGCGGCACCGGCTCGTCGGGATCATCGGCGTCGTCCGGCACGACAGACAGTTCCGGCACGACTGGCGCATCCGGCGCGGCCGGAGCCGCAGGCGCGGCAGGCGCGGCGGCCAAGGCCGGCGGCACGTACGACGGCGATGTGGTCCAGACCCGCTTCGGTACCGTGCAGGTCCAGATCACCGTGAAGGCCGGTCAGATCACCGACGTCACGGCCCTGAAACTGACCGACGCCGAGGGCCGGTCCGTACAGATCAGCAACTACGCCGCCCCGGTTCTTCGCAGCGAGGTGCTCCAGGCACAGTCTGCCAACGTGCAGACCGTGGGTGGCGCCACCGTGACCAGCGACGCCTATCTCACCTCCCTCCAGGCAGCCCTCGATGCAGCAAACCTCTGAGGTCACCCACCGCCTCCGGGCCCGGACCTTCACCTGCATGGGGACTGTCATCAGCCTGACTGTCCCCACGGACGCGCACAAAGCACCCCAGGCTGCGGCTGATGAGCTGGAAGCGGCCACCGCCGTCGTCGAACGCCTTTTCACGCAACTGGACAGCATCTTCAGCCTCTACCGCCCCGATTCGGAGGCGAGCCGGCTGGTGCGCGGTGAACTCGCACTGCCGGAGGCGTCGGCGGAAATGCGGGCGCAATACGAGGAGGCGGCCGAGTGGAGGCTCCTCACCGAGGGTGCGTTCACGCCGGAACGTCCGGACGGCGCGCTGGATCTCTCCGGCATCGTGAAGGGGCACGCCATCAGGGAAGCCGGCACGTCGCTGCTGGCCCTGGGCATGGGCAACTGGTGCCTGAACGCCGGCGGGGACGTGCTGGTCAGCGGCTCTCCCAGCCCCGGCACCGATGTGCCCTGGCGGGCGGGGATCGTTGATCCGGCCGACCGGAGGACCCTGCTGGCCGGTTTCCCGCTGGGCGGAAAGACGGCCGACGGCGGGACCAGGCTGGCGCTGGCCACCTCCGGTTCCGCTGAACGCGGGGACCACATCTGGAGCGTCACGGCAGGGGCCGTGGAATTCCGGCAGGTCTCCGTCGCCGCGGCGGACGTTGTCACGGCCGATGTTCTGGCAACCGCGATCGTGGCCGGCGGGGTTCCCATGCTCAACCGCGCCACCGCCATGTGGGACATCGAGGCGCTGGCCGTCCGTGCAAACGGCGAACTGCTGGCGACGAGCGGATTCCGGCAGGGTTAGAGCCGGGTGAGCTGGGCGTACCTCGGCTGGAGGTAGTCACCGGAGGACTTTCCGGTGACCCGCCGGACCACCCACGGAGCGGCGAATTCCCGGACCCAGCGGGCGTTGGCCCGCAGCGCCTCCGCCTTGCTGAGCTCCGGAACGGGGGTCATCGGCGGAACCTCGATGGAGTGCTCGTGTTCGAGAACCGTCAGGACACGCCTGGCCATGTTGGCGTGGCCGGCGGCGGACATGTGCATCCGGTCCTTCGCCCACATGCCCCAGTCGTAGTATTCGTTGAAGCGCCAGTAATCCACCAGCAGGGCGCCGTGGTCCCCGGCGATGCCGCGCACGAGTTCGTTGTAGATGGCCGTACGCCCCCGCATGGTGCCAAAGACCTTCGAGCCCCGCGCGTCGAACCCCGTGAACAGCACCACGGTGGCACCAGTGGCCGCGAGCTTTTCCACAGCTTTTTCGTAATCCGCGAGCAGGTCGTCGATGTCGATTTTGGGCCGGAGAATGTCGTTGGCACCGGCATAGAGAGTCACCAGGGTTGGCCTGAGCGCAATGGCGGCATCAACCTGTTCGGCCAGGATCTGCCGCAGCTTGCGGCCGCGGATGGCGAGGTTGCCGTAACCGAAGCCGGGGTCAGCCGAGGCCAACTGCTCCGCTACCCTGTCAGCCCAGCCGCGCACCCCGTTGGGCCGCATAGGGTCGTCGTCGCCGACGCCCTCCGTGAAGGAATCTCCAAGGGCGACGTAGCGGGCCGTGAAATCCATGGGAGCAAGTCTGCCACCCGTTGCCGGGAGCAACCAAGACACAGTGCGTGGCGCGCCGGGGAAACGGATTGCCCGGGTGGTGCTACTGCTGCTCGCGGAGGATCCAGTGATTGCTGTCCAGGCGGGCCACAATCTTTTCGCCGATGCGGGCGAGGTCCGCCACGTCACGCTCAGTCAGGGCGTCAAGGAACAGCGAGCGCACGGATTCCACGTGGCCAGGGGCCAGTTCCACGATGGTGGACATGCCCTCTTCGGTGAGGTGCGCGGTGGTGACGCGGGCGTCGCCGGGATGCGGCCGGCGTTCCACCCAGCCACGGTTCTGGAGCTTCGTGACCACATGGGACAGCCGGGAGAGGGAGGCGCTGGTCCGGGCCGCCAGCTCGCTCATGGGCAGGAAGCGCCCTTCGGCCTCGGAGAGCATCGCCAGCACGTTGTAGTCGAACAGCGACACCTTGCCCGCGGCATGCAGTTGGGTATCGAGCGACGCGGGCAGCATGGTGTTGATGCTCAGCAGGGCAAGCCATGCCCGGCGTTCATTGGCGGTCAGCCAGCGCGGTTCGGTCATTACTCCATCCTAGGAGAACTGACGCTTGACGGTTCAAGGCCGCTTCCGGCGGCGGCGAGCCGCCGGGAGCCGGGCCCTGGCGGTAGGCTGGCGGTCATGTACGTAGTTTCCCTGACCTACAAAGTTGCCCAGGAGATCGTGGACCAGCACCTGGACGCCCACGTGGACTGGCTGAAGGATGCCTTTGACCAGGGCGTCTTCATCGCCGCCGGCCGCAAGGTTCCGCGCACGGGCGGCGTGCTGCTCTCCAGGACCGACCGTCCGACGCTCGACGAGTCACTGGCCAAGGACCCGTTCAACGTGCACGGCGTTGCCGACTTCGAGGTCATGGAATTCGCCGCGAACCGCGCTGCCCCGGGGTTCGAAAACCTGCTCGACTAATCGCGGGCTAATCGGCCGGCGGCTCCATCAGCTTTTTCAGGCCGCCCTTGCGCGGGACCTTCACCGGTTGCGGCCACCGCGGGCAAAGGTTGTCGCCCAGTGTGACGCCGCGAAGCTTCCGGCCAAAGAGCGGCAGCACCCAGTCGTTCACCCAGCGCCGCTGCCGACGTTCCCAGTCGCGGAGCGTCACCCTGGCCAGCGGCTCCCACTCCTTGAGGCTGATCTTGTGCGGCACGCCCAGATGGTCCAGGACTTGGGCGGCGAGGTACTTGTGGCCGGCCTTGGACATGTGCAGCCGGTCGGTGTCCCACATCCTGCGGTCATGGAAGGCCTCGAAACACCAGTAGTCCACCAGTACAGCCCCGTACTTGGCCGCGATCTCACGGACCCGCCGGTTGTACAGGGTATTCCGCTTCTTCAGCGGTTCCAGCACCGCTGACACCTTGACGTCGAACCCGGTGAACAGGACCAGAGTGGCGCCGGTGGCCGCCAGCCGGGCCACCAACTCCTCGTATTGGGCCAGGAGTTGGTCCATGTCGGTGCCAAAGTCCAGGATGTCGTTGCCGCCGGCGTAGAGGGTAACGAGCGTGGGTTTCATGGCGAGCGCCGGTTCCAGCTGTTCATCCACGATGTGGCGCAGCCGCTTGCTCCTGATCGCAAGGTTGGCGTAATGCCAGCCGGGTTCTGCCTTGGCCAGCTTCTCCGCAACGCGGTCCGCCCAGCCGCGCACTCCGTTCGGCATCCGGGAACTCCGGTCACCGACGCCCTCGGTAAACGAATCCCCGAGGGCAACGAACACCCGCCGTCTGCCCCGGTCGGGAAGCAATGGAGAGACACCCACCCGGACAAGGTACACGTGCGGAGCAACACCCAAGGAAACCGGAGATGAACGACGGCGGGCCTTCACCCAAGCCTTGAAGGTGCGGAAGCGTCGTGGTTCATGCGACGAAACCTGAGGAAGGGTCGGGGTTGAGGCGACAGGAACTGAGGGAGCGTCTGTGCCGCCCGGGCCCCTGGGTCAGAGCTCGGCTTTCCCCTGCCGCCAGTACCCCATGAACGCCACCTGCTTCCGGTCCATCCCGACGTCGCGGACCAGGTAGCGGCGCATCCCCTTGATGACCCCGGCCTCCCCGGCGATCCACGCGTAGAAGGGCAGGGCACCCGCGGGCTTGTCCGGGTTCTTCGTGGTGCTGACGGCGGCTGCGTCGAGGCGGGCCGGGGTTTCCCAGAGGATCTCCTGGTCCACGTTCACGTCGTCGGGCTCCGGTCCGGCGGCTGCGGCGGACTTGATGCCCACCCAGCCGGGCACGGGGACGGCCGCGCGAACCGCTTCCTGAAGGAGTTCGCCGTGCGGCTGGGACCTGCCGATCGAGGCGCCGCGCGCCAGCCAGGTGATTTCGACGTCGGCCGCTGTCTCCAGGTCCAGGAAGTCGCCCGCCTCGGGAACTTCCAGGAAAGCGTGCCCGGTCATGTATCCGGGCAGGCTTTCGAGGATGGCGCTGATCGCGGGGACCGCCGTCTCGTCACCAGCCAGGAGCACGCGCCCGGCCAGGCCGGGCCGCCATTCGATGCCCGAGTACGTTTCCGCTGTGACGCAATGCGCCGCCCGGTTGTTCGGCCCGATCAGGGTGAGGGCGTCGCCCGGCGTGGCCGTCAGCGCCCAGTTCGCCCCAGGGCCGCCGTTCCCGTCGGCGTCGAAATGCGTCACGAAGTCGACGTCGATTTCCGGATACACGGCGTCCAGCCGGGCCTGCCGGACGGTGTAGGTGCGCATGGAGCCGCGGGTGGCCGGATCCATGGCCAGCCACTCTTGGTACCAGCCGCTCTCCTCCATCCGGAACTTCGGCAACGGAAGCCGGCTGCCGTCCGGTGCCAGCGACGGGATCATGAGCTTGATGCGCAGGTCCAGGCTGTCGCCGTGGACGCCGAAGTCGCGCAGCGAGTAGCCGCCGAACGTCACGCGCCGGAAGTTCGGGCTGAGCTCCTGCACGGCCGAGACGGTGACATCAAACGCCAGGGTCATCGGCTCGGTGGCAAAGCCCGGACGGTCCGTGGTGGAGGTGCGGGCGGAACTGTTCTGTACTGCGCTCATGAAGCCATCTCCAGGGTCGTGGTCGGAACTTTTGGGTCGGCGTGGTGCCTGCCGAGCGGAATGATCAGCGGCGTGCCGGACACCGGGTCCGGCACCACACGGGATTCCAGCCCGAAGACATTCCGGACCAGCTCCTCGGTAATCACGCTGGACGATGGGCCCTCGGCCACGATCTGCCCGGCCTTAAGCGCGATGACGTGGTCCGCGTACCGCGCGGCAAGGTTGAGGTCGTGCAGCACGATCGCCACGGTGGTGCCGCGCTGCCGGTTGAGGTCCGTGACCAGGTCCAGCACCTCAACCTGGTGCGCCAGGTCCAGGTAGGTGGTGGGCTCGTCGAGCAGCAGCACCTCCGTTTCCTGGGCGAGCGCCATGGCGATCCACACCCGCTGGCGCTGACCGCCGGACAGTTCGTCGACGTTCCGCCCGGCGAGCTCCAGCGTTTCGGTGGCTTCCAGCGCACGCTGCACGGCGGCGTCGTCCTTCTCCGACCAGCTGCGGAAGAAACCCTGGTGCGGATAGCGCCCGCGGCCCACCAGGTCATGGACGGTGATGCCGTCCGGCGCTGCCGGGTGCTGCGGCAGCAGGCCGAGGGTGCGGGCCAGCTCGCGCGCCGGGCGGGAGTGGATGTCCTTGCCGTCGAGGGTGACGCTGCCGCCGGCAGGCTTGAGGAGCCGGGACAGGCCACGCAGGAGCGTGGATTTTCCGCAGGCATTGGCGCCCACGATCATGGTCACCCTGCCCTCGGGTATCTCCGCTGTGAGGTTTTCCACGACCCGGCGCTGATCGTACTGCAGCGTGAGGTCCCGGGCTTGCAGAACAGCCATCAGGCATCCTTTCGGTTGGACGTGACCAGGAGCCACAGCAGGAAGGGGGCACCGAGGGCGCCGGTGACGACGCCGACCGGCAGGACGGTGCCGTCCAGCAGCAGCGGGGCGATATTGGCCGCGAAGTAATCCGCAGCCAGGACGGTCAGGGCGCCCACCAGGGCCGACGCCGGGAGGCTGGATCGGCCGGTAAAACGGCGCGCGATGGGGCCGGCCAGGAAAGCGACGAACGCCACGGGTCCGGCAGCCGCCGTCGCCACTGCGGCCAGCGCGACGGCGGTGAGTACCAGACCCAGCCGGGTGGCACCCACCCGGATGCCGAGTCCCGCAGCGGCGTCGTCCCCCAGCTCGAGGATGCGCAGCGGCCCGGCCAGCAGGGCGGCGGCCGGAACCAGGACCGTCAGCGCCAGGGCCAGGACGCCGGCACGGTCCCAGCTGGCGGAGTTGAGTGAGCCGTTGATCCAGATCAGCGCCTCGGCGGCGGTGCGGATGTCGGCCCGGGTCATGAGGAAGCTGACCACGGCGTGCAGCGCAGCGGCGATGCCGACGCCGGCAAGGATGAGGCGGCTGCCGGCGGCGTTCCCGCGGCTGCCGCCTCCAATACCCAGGGATCCCCTGCGGGAGATGCCGTAGATCAGCGCCGCCACGGCCATCGCACCGCCGAGGGCAGCGCCGGACACCGCGGCGCCGGAGGCCCCGAACACCACAATGGCCAGGACCGCGGCCGCGCTGGCGCCGGAGCTGATGCCGATCACGTCCGGGCTGGCGAGCGGGTTCCGGAGCATGGTCTGGAACAGCGTGCCCGAGAGCCCGAAGGCCAGTCCGATCAGCGTGCCAATGACCGCCCGCGGCAGCTTGGCCTCCATCACGATGAAGCTGGCGCCGGGGATCTTCTCGCCGCCGGTGAAGTGGACGGTGAGGATTTTGAAGAAGTCCGGGATGGTGACGGTGTAGCTGCCCAGCAGGATGCTGGCGGCCAGGAGAAGCACGACGGCGGCGGCCAGTACCGTTGTCCGGTTCAGCAGGCGTCCGCGAGATGGCAGATAACGGCGATGTTTGCGCGCAGCACTGCCGCCAAGTGCCATCTCGGTGGCGGATTCCCGGGCCTGGGACGCGGTAGTCACAGGCCGGCCCCCTTGCCGCGGCGGACCAGCCAGACGAACACCGGCGCACCGATCAGCGCGGTCATGATGCCGGCCGGGACCTCGCCGGGCAGCAGGACGACACGGCCCACGACGTCGGACGCCAGCAGCAGCGCGGGGGCGAGCACGGCGGAGAACGGCAGGATCCAGCGGTAGTCGGGGCCGGTCAGGGAGCGGACAGCGTGCGGGACAACGAGGCCCACGAAGCCGATGGGGCCGGCCAGCGCCGTCGCCGACCCGCACAGCAGGACGATGCCCAGCGCGGTGACCGCCCGCGCCAGGCCGACGTTCTGGCCCAGGCCGCGGGCCACGTCGTCGCCGAGGGCCAGGCTGTTTAGGACCCTTCCGGTCAAAAGCACGATCAGCGCCCCCAGGATGAGGAACGGCAGGCCGGGCAGCACCACGGACCAGTCCCGCCCCGCAATGCCGCCCACCTGCCAGAAGCGGAAGCGGTCCAGGGTGTCCTGGCTGGAGACCAGGATGACGTTCATCAGGGAGAACAGCCCCGCGCTCAAGGCGGCGCCCGCCAACGCGAGCTTGACCGGCGTCGCGCCGTCCCGGCCCATGGAGGCGATGAGGTAGACGACGACGGCGGCAGCCGCCGCGCCGATGAACGCGAACCAGATGTAGCCGGTCAGCGAGGAGACGCCGAAAACGTAGATTCCGGTGACCACGGCCAGGGCGGCGCCGGCGTTGACGCCGATGATGCCCGGGTCTGCCAGCGGGTTGCGCGCCACGCCCTGCATGGCGGCCCCCGCCAGGCCCAGGGCGGCGCCCGCGAGCAGGCCCAGCACGGTCCGCGGGATCCGGGCGTTCACCACCGCGTGGTCGCCGTTCGCGGGATCGAACTGGGTCAGGGCCTGCCACACGGTTCCGAGGGACAGGCCCCGGGCGCCGACGGCCAGCGAGGCGCAACAGACAACAGCGAGCACGACGGCGGACGCCAGCAGCCAGGCGGCACGCGGCCCGGGGGCTTTGCGCGCGGGCTGGGCGCGAACTGGCAGGTAATGCCCCTTCGCACGCATTTTGGCGTCGTTATCTGCCAGTTCGCGCTGGGTGGCGGGGGCCGGCGTCGTGCCCGGTGTCATCAGGGGTTGCTTACTTGACTGGGCTTACTTGACCGCGTCAGCGCCGGCTGCGAGCTGCGGCAGGAACTTGTCCAGGGCCCAAGGCAGGCTCAGCGGGGACGACGCGGAGATCGCCAGTGTCAGGGTGTTGTCCGAGTCGGCAACCAGGGCGCCCTTCTTGACGGCCGGGATCTGGCTCAGCAGAGGATCCTTGACGATCTGGTCCTTGGTCTTGGCATCCGGAACCCAGGTCACGAAGACGTCGGACTCCAGCTCGTTGGCCTTCTCGGCGGACCACCCGGTGAAGAACTCCTTCGAGCCCTTGGACTTCTCCTCCACAATGGCGGCCGGCTTCATGCCGATGTCGGTCAGGAAGCGCGGGCGGTTGTCGGCGGCGAGGTAGACGTTCACGCCGTCACCCTTGGCCGGTTCCAGGTTGCCGTAGATGAAGGTCTTGTCCGTGATCTGTGGGTACTTGGCGGCCTCGGCCTTGATGGTGGCCTCGGTGTCGGTAACGAGCTTCTCCGCTTCGGTGGTCTTGCCGAGAGCCTTGCCGATCAGGGTCGTGGCTTCCTGCCACGGAGTGCCGTACGCGAGCTCAGGCTGAGCCACGACGGGGGCGATTTCGCTGAGCTTCTTGTAGTCCTCTTCCGTCAGGCCGGAGTAGGCGCCCAGGATGACGTCGGGGTTAAGCTTGGCGATTTCGGTGAAGTTGATGCCGTCCGCCTCGGAGAACTGGGCCGGCGCCTTGTCCGAACCGAAGCCCGCGCCGAGCTTCTCCAGCGCGGCGTCCTTCCACGGCGTGGAGCCCTGGGCGTTGCCGCCCCACTCGTTCTTGGGAACGCCCACCGGCACCACACCCAGAGCGATGGCAACGTCGTCATTGACCCAGGAGACGGTGACGACGCGCTTGGGCTGCTCCTTGATGGTGGTTTCACCAAAGACGTGCCTGAGGGTCACCGGAAACTGTGCGCTGGCGGACGATGCGGCGCTGGCCTCCGAAGCGGTGGAGGCCGGCCCCGTGGAGCACGCGGTCAGGGAAAGTGCCGCGGCGGCGAGGACGGCGGTGGCCTTGCCGGCGGTCCTGAGCAGGGAGCGGCGCGTGGTGCCGGCGGCAGCAGCGCCGGAGACGGCCTGCCGGCCGGGGAAGAGGGGGGAAGTCACGGAACTCCTTAGGTGAATGAAGCGAACCTAAGTAAGGCTAGCCTATCCTTTCGGAGATTACGAAAGGTTTGCGTCACGTAATTGCCCCGAGTGGCCAGACTAGCGCCCCCGCACCTTGCCAGCCTAGGGTGAACAATGGTTCACTCGAAGGAGTAAACGCCCGTTCACCCTTATTCCGGGCACCCCCTCCGCCACAAAGGCCGCACATGACAGCACCCCCTGCCCCGAAACCGACCCGCAGCCCGTCCGCCATCACCACGGTCCTGGCGCTCAGCGGCACGCTCGTGGCACTGATGCAGACCCTCGTGGTGCCACTGTTGCCCGATTTTCCGCGGATCCTCTCGGTCACGGCCGACGACGCATCCTGGCTGGTGACCGCCACGCTCCTCGCCAGCGCCGTCGCCACGCCGATCGTGTCCCGCAGCGCCGACATGTACGGCAAGCGGAAGATGATGGTCGTCTGCCTGGCGATCATGGTGGCCGGTTCGGTCATGGCCGCCGTGGGCGGGACGTTCCTGTGGCTGATCATCGGGCGGGCGCTTCAGGGGTTCTCTGCGTCGCTGATCCCGGTAGGCATCAGCATCATGCGCGATGAACTGCCCAAGGAAAAGATGGGCTCCGCAGTGGCACTCATGAGCGCCACCCTGGGCATCGGCAGCGCCATGGGCCTCCCGCTCGCCGGCCTCCTCTATGAAAGCCTCGGCTGGACGTCGATCTTCTGGGTTTCCGCGGCCGCCGGAACGCTGCTGCTCCTCGCCGTCGTGTTTGTGGTTCCGGAATCCAAGGTGCGCACTCCCGGGCGGTTCGACTACGCGGGCGCGCTGGTGCTCTCCGCCGCACTGGGCTCGCTGCTGCTGGCCATTTCCAAGGGCGGCGCCTGGGGCTGGGGCTCGGAGCCCGTGCTCGTGCTGTTCCTCGCGGCGGCGCTGCTGCTGGCCGTCTGGATTCCCTACGAGCTCAGGGTGGGCCAGCCCATGGTGGACCTTCGCACCACCGCCCGGCGGCCTGTCCTGATGACCAACCTCGCGTCGCTGCTGATCGGTTTCGCGATGTTCGCCAACATGCTCCTCACCACCCAGCAGCTCCAACTCCCCGGCGCCACCGGCTACGGCTTTGAACTGAGCGTCATCACGGCCGGCCTCTGCATGGTGCCCTCCGGACTCGCCATGGTGGTGTTCGCCCCCGTGTCCGGCAGCATCATCCGGCGCTTCGGCGGCAGGTCCGCCCTGATGACGGGCGCCGGCGTGATGATCGTCGGTTACGTGGGACGGGTGTTCTTCTACGACTCCATCACCTCGGTGATCATCGGCTCCACCGTGGTGAGCGTCGGCACGGCCATCGCCTACGCCGCGATGCCGACGCTGATCATGGGTGCCGTCCCGATCACGGAGACCGCCTCCGCGAACGGCCTCAACAGCCTGGTCCGCTCCATCGGCACATCGACCTCCAGCGCCGCCGTCGCCGCCGTGCTGACCTCTGTCACCATCCCGCTCGGCGCCGCCCGGCTGCCCTCGTTCGACGCCTTCAGGGATGTGTTCTGGATGGCCGCGCTGGCGTCCGCCGCCTCCGTCCTCGCCACCATCTTCATTCCGCGCGCCACCACCCACCGCCCGTCCGCGCCGGCGGCAGCAGAGCTGGTGGTACAAGGGCGCGTCCTGGCACCCGACCACCGCCCGCTCACGCCCGCCGTCGTCACCGTCCTCCAGACCGAAGGCGAACCGGTGGACTGGAGCCGCGTGGACACCGAGGGCAACTATTCGGTGGCACTGCCGGGTGCCGGGAAGTACCTCGTGGTGGCCAACGCTGCGGGCTGGGCGCCGATGGCTGAGGTCTTCGACTTCGACGGCCGCACGCTGAAGCAGAACTTCCTCCTGCAGGAGCGGCTGGAAGTCAGCGGCCGGGCGGCCGTCGGCGGCGAGCCCGTGGCCGGCGCCGTGGTGACGCTGCTGCATGCCACCGGCGAGCATGTGGACACGGCCAGGACGGACGACGACGGCGTGTACACACTTCCGCTGCCCGCCGCCGGACGCTACATAGTGGCTATGCTTCATCCCGTGACTCATCAAGCCGTGGCGCGGAAGCTCGCCGTCGACAACCGGTCCATGACCGTGGACCTTTCAGCCGAACCCGCGGGTGGGACAAGCGCAGAACGGAGCGGCGCAGGCCGGACCGGCGGGGAGCCGGTGCGGGCATGAGCAGCCCCAGCCAGGAGTCCATCCTCACCGCGGCAGGCCGGCTGTTCGGCGAACGCGGTTACCGCGCTGTGACGGTCCGGGACATCGCCGCGGAGGCCGGGGTTTCCGCGGCCCTGGTGATGAAACTGTTCATCTCCAAAGCCAAGCTGTTCGCCGCGGTGCAGCCGGACGAGTCGCTGCTCACCGAACTGACCGTCCCTGCGTCCGAGCTCGGCGGCGCCCTCGTCTTCCGCGTGCTGATGCGCCGGGAACGCGGCATGCAGGAGCCCTGGGCCATCATTCCGATCAATGTTCACGATGCCCCGGACCCCGAGGCGGCGCGGAACGAGCTGCGCGAACGCTACCTCGGGAGCATCGCAAAGCTGATCGGGGATGCGACGCCGGACCGCCGCTATGCGTCGACGGTCACCGCTCTGATGACCGGCTTCGGCGAAACTGTGCGGACCCTCGGGCTCTTTGACGGCTGGGATTTTGACGAGCTGGTGGCCTACTACGGCGGGATCGTCCAGGCCCAGATCGACGCCTGCACGGCCGCCCATTCCTGACTCACGACGCCTCCTCACATTCCGTCGCCCACACGCCAACGCTCCCGCACATCCCGTCGCCCAGACACCGACGCTCCCGCATACACATGTGCGGGAGCGTTGGTGGATTCGCTGCAGGAACTGAGGAAGGGTCAGGCCAAACCCGACCAAACCTGAGGAAGGGTCGGACCGGCGATCGAAGGCTCCGACAAGCTCAACCAGATCGCTCAACCAGCGGGAAACGCCTCAGCTGTACGAGATGCTCAGCAGCAGCGCCTTGAGGGCCTGCCCCTCGGTGCCTGCCAGCCAGGACTTGGCCGCGGCGTCGTTGGCGAAGGGCTTCTCGATGAACTTCACGTCGGCCAGGATGACACCGTTCCCGGCGCGGATGATGCCGTCGAGCGCGGACCCCTGCCCCGGCTTGGGAGCTCCTGCCGCCAGGTGCATGCGGTAGGTCGCATTGGTGTCCATCCGGTCCACATAGAACGCGTAGTGGGCTGCCGGCGCAGGCTGGGCCGCGAGTCCCGGAACCGGCGCGGACTCGAAGACGGTGCGGGTGACCGGGTGCGAGACGCCGTCGGCGACCGGTCCGGAGTACACGGTGGCCTGTTCGGTGCCGCTGGCGTCGATGACCGTCGCGGTAGCTGACTCCGACGGCGACCCGGAGCCGGTGAAGAGTTCAACCTTCCAGCCGGCCGGGTATTTGAAGGACACATGCCCGTTCGGGAACGTGTAGGTGTTCAGCTCGGCCGGAGCCGGTGCGGAGGCGGAGGCTGAAGGGTTCGGTGAAGCCGATGCCGTTGCGGAAGGGCTCGGTGAAGCCGATGCCGTGGCGGAAGCGGCCGGGGAAGTCGACGACGGAACTGCCGAAACCACGGCCCCGCAGCCCGCCAGGGAGAGGGCGGCGGCAGCAAGGGCAGAGACGAAGGGGGCGCGGAACGCAGGACGCATGAGGGTGCCTTTCATGATGACGCCGTCAGGCTCGCAGGGGCTGCTCTGCCCGCCGCATGGGAGTGTCCATGACCCTGTGGAGCGTTTGGCGAAGACTGGTGGAGTCACCACAGTGGCACGCCAAAACAGGCCGTCACTAGGGGCGCTTCAATAAATCCATCGATTTGTTATAAAACCCGCCAAAGCGTTACGGACTAGCGCAGCACGATATCGACGGGATTGGCCTCGGACCGCCACTGCCCCTCCGTACCCGGTTTCGGGGTGATAACGGGAGCAGTGAGCACGCCGGAGCGGTTGGTCCGCCTGTCCCGCAGGATCTCGGTGACTGAGCCCAGGTGCCGGGACAGGTCGATGACGTTCTCCGGTGCCGCCAGGAGCAGCTGGAAGCCAAACTCGTGCAGCGCCTTGATGCCTGCGCCCGCGAATTCCTCGGAGGCCAGCACGAACGCCTCGTCCATCATCACCGTGCCGTACGTGGTGAAGCCCTGCTCGGCGATGCCCAGCTGGTAGCTCAGCGCCGCGGCCATGATGAACGCGGTGAACCGCTGGCGTTCACCGCCGGACATGGAGCCGGTGTCCGCGTGCATGAACACGTCGGTCCGCTTGCCGCCACGGGGCCCAACCACCTCGCGGTGCTCCTTGCACTGGATGAACAGGTGGCCGCGCACGTCCAGCACCTCGGCCCGCCAGCGGCGGTCCTCAGGGGTCTGCGATCCCAGCCGCTTCACCAGCGTCTCCAGGGACTTATAGCGGGCGGTGAGTTCGGCGTCGTCGTTCTGTCCCGGGTGGGCGGTTTCCGCCCTGCCGTGCCGGGCGTGCCGGGTCTTCAGCGCGTTCTGGATGGCGTCCTTGAACTGCTTGGCCGTGGCCGGGAGGGTCTGCTTGATATCGAGTTCCAGGTAGCTGCCCTCGTGGAAATTCACCTCGGACAGGATCCCGTTCAGCGGCAGGATCCTGCTGGTGATGGAACGACGTTCCTCATCCAGCAGGTGGAGCAGGGTGCTGAACGACTCGTGCGTGCGCTGGTTGAAGAACTGCCGGAATTCGGCCTCCTGGGCGGGCAGCCCGTCATTGATGATGGCGTGGTACCGGGCCTCGAACTCGCCGACGGCGCCTATGGATGTGCCGTGATCGGCCGAAATGGCGGTGCCCCAGTCGCGGACGAAGCCTTCGAAAATCCGCGTGAGCCGCTCCGACGTGGCCTGGGCGCGGGACTCTGCACCGTGCAGGTCACCGAGCAGCTCGGTCCGCACCCGGCCGGCCAGGTTATCCAGCTCGTGCATTTCCGTGACGTCGCCGAATTCGGCGAAGTACGGTGCCAGGGCCGCGGTGGTGGAGTCCGACGGCGGGGCCTGGTTCAGGCGCGTGCGTGCGGCTTCCAGCAGCGAATCGGAGGCGGTAAGTTGCTGGTCCAGTGCCTTGTACTCGCTCTGCAGCACCGCTGCGGCCTCGGTGCTGGACTGGTGCGTCTGCCGCGCCGCTTCGATTTTGGCGCGCAGCGGTTCGAGGTCAGCCTGGGCGGCAAAGGCGTCCTTGAGCCGCTGTTCAATCCGGCCGAGCTCGTCTGCAGCGACCGCTGCCGATACCTGTTCCCACGGGCGGTGGTCCTCGGCAACCCGGCGCAGGGCCTCCAGCTGCCGCGACATGCCCTGGTGTGATTCCTCGCGGCTTTGGGCCAGCTGCGCCGCCTTGGCCAGTTCCTGCCGCAGGTCTTCAGCCTGCCCGGCCACGAGCTCCAGCTTGGAGGCGTTGTCGAACCCGAGGACGTAATCCTGCCGGCTGGTGAACCGGTCGTCCTTTTCCACGGTATGCCGGTTGCGTTTGACCACGCCGCCGAGGCTCAGGCCCTTGTCCAGGGCCGCCAGTTCGTCGGGGTTCTCCACACACGGGTAGGCGAAGTCGAGGGCGATCCGCTCACGGATCCACACGCCTGCCTGTGGGGCGGAGCCGCCCTTTGTCCCGGTGGTGAGGATGTCCAGCTTGGTCAGCAGGTCGCCGTCGGCCACGTCCTCCACCGCGAGCGCCGCTCCGGCGAGCGGCTTGGACACGTCCACCGCGCGCAACGCGCCGCGGACGGTGTGCCCGTTCAGGTAGCGGGTGACGGCGGCGAAGTGCTCGCCCGGGACCAGCAGCGTGGTGGCCAGGTTCCGCAGGGCACGTTCCGCGGCGGGTCGCCACTGCTCCTGGCCTTCGGCCAGGTCAATCAGCTCGCCGCCGAACGGCATCTGCTCCTCGGGGACGCCGGTGGCGGCCGCAATCGCGGCCCGGTTTTCAATGCTCGACGGCGGCAGCAGGGACTTGCGCGTTTTCAGCGACACCAGCTCCTGCTCGGCGGCGGCAAGCTCACGCTTCTTCGTGGCGTGGGCATCGAACGCCTCGAAGCGGAGCTCCTGCAGGGCAGCGGAGTCGTCCTTCAGCTCAGCCGAGCGGGTGGCCGCCTGTTCGTGGGCCTGCTCCCAGCCTTCAGCCGTCCACTCCAGGTCCAGGCCGGCATCCGCCAGCGCCTGCCGGGCTGCTTCCTCCACCTGCTGGCGGAGCTTCAGCCCCACCCGGGCGTTTTCGAGGGACTGCTCGATCGAGGAGATGGCGTTGCCACCCTGGTTGTTGTAGTCCGCTTCGAGCTGCCGGACGTCCTTGGCCAGCCCGTCCCGCACGCCGCGTTCCGCTGCGAGCTCCTTGGCCTTCGCCTGGCCGAGCGCTTTGAAGCGGGCCAGCGTTTTCTCGTGCACGGTGACCGCAAGCTGCTGCCGGTAGGCCTCGAACTCCTCGCCCGCGAGCTCGCGGAGCCGGTTCGCGTCCAGAAGCGACTGGGCGTACTCCCGGTTCAGCCCCGGGACGGGGGCCAGCTGGTCGCGCTGCTGCCGGACGTCCTCCAGGCGCTGCCGGATGGACATGAGGTTGCTGAATTCCTCGACGACGTCGTCCGCCGCGGCCAGGGTGGCTGGGGCGTCCAGCACCTGGTCGCGGAAGAACGTGTTCACGCTGCCGCCGAGGCCCTTGCCGGCCTGGATGACGCGGAGCAGGGGCAGCGCCTGGTCCGAGTTGATGCCCAGGAGCCTGCGGAACCGTTCGGCGAAGGCCTTGTGGACGTCAAAGACCTGGGCGTCCGGGAAGATGTTCTCCAGCGCGGCCCGGGTGAATCGCTTCTCCGCGATGTCCTCGATGGCGGCGAGGTCCAGTGGCCTGTTGTCGATCAGGTAGTACCGGCCGACGCTCGACTCTGTGCCGTTCTTGGGCAGGTCAAACAGCGCTGACACCGTCACCTTCGTGCCGGCCGCGTTGTCGAACGTCAGGGCGACGGCGGACCAGGTGGCACCAGGGCGCTGGAACGCACTGGCCGAGCCCTCCCCGACGGCCTTGTCCCCCACTTTGCCGCGCATGTACGTGAACGTGGTCCGCTTGTCCTCCACGGCGCCCGAGCGCTGGGCTGCGGCCTCGTTGGAGCGCGGCCGGGCGTCAAACACCCGCAGCATCGCGTCGAACAGCGTCGACTTGCCCACGCCCGAGTTGCCGGTCAGCAGGGTGCCGTTGCGGTCCACGTGCATGGTGTGGGCGCCGTGGAACGTGCCCCAGTTGACCACCTGCACCAGGGCCAGGCGCATCTGGCCCGGATTGACGACGTCGCCCAGCGGGAGCATGCTCGCAATACTCACTTGGCTGCCTCCTCGTTAGCCGTGGTTGCCATTGACTCCGCAGCCGATGCCGCGTCTGCAGTTCCGTCACCTTCCGATTCGTCCTCAGAGTCATCATCCGAGCGGACCGGATCTTCGCCGTCGAGTTCTATTAGGGGTTCTGTTCCTGACGGGTCTGCTGTGGCGGCTATGAGGGCTTCGATTTGGGCGGGGATGTCGCCTATGTTGTCGAAGGGGAGGGCCAGCGGCAGGGCGTTGGAGATGGTGTAGACGTCGTCGAGGCCGGTGGTGAGCAGGAGCTGGCGGGCGAGGAGTTTGGTGATTGCCCGGTTTACGACGTCCGAGTCGCGCAGGGCGTCCTGCTGGCCGGCCGGCTGGTAGTGGGCCACGAGCTCGGCAATTTCCTCGCGCGTGATGGTGGGGTCCGTCTGCGCCGTGACGTGGCGGTCCAGCAGGAGCCGCAGGCGCAGCAGCACGATCGTTTCCACCCGGCTCAGCGCACGCTGCTGGCGCAGGATGCTGGAACGGGCGCTGCCGCCTATCGCCTCCGGGTCAACGGGACGCAGCACCGCGATCTTGCGCTCGTGGTCCAGCTGCAGCGTGAGGAACAGCTCGGAGAGCCGGCTGCGCAGGATCAGCTGGTTGTCCAGCAGCGTCGTCCAGAGTTTTTCGTCCCGGCCGCCGTCGACGTACGGGCCCTTCAGCAGCTTCACCAGGGCCTGGCGCACCTTCATGGGGAGCACGCCAGTGTCCCCGGGGAAGAGTGCGGCGCCGTCCACAAACGTGTCGCGGGGGGTTACGCCGCCGCTGGTTGAGCTGGTCGGAACAGCGGGGGTTTCGGTTTCGGCCGGCTCCACGGGCGGCGTTTCTCCAGGCCCAACCAGCGGCGCCCCGGGGTCCGCCGTCGTAATCTCTTCAGTCATCGCTAGTCCTTCTTGAGCGTTACCACCGGCAGGTACGCCTTGCGGGTGGTGCCGTCTATCTGTTCGAAGTCGAGGGCCTCCCACGCCAGCTGGTCAAAGCCGGCGCCGGTGTGGAGCGCGTGCGAGAGGAGCGCCCGGATGGAGTTGATGTGCTGTTCCTCCGGCGGCAGCTGCCCCCACGCCTCGGACAGGGTCGAGGCGCCGGCTGCCGCCGTGCGGATCGCCTCCGGCCTGGCCTTGGCGGTCCGGGGCGAGCGGACCCGGTCCGAGTCGCTGAACGCGATGGGGTCGGCGAGTTTGGGCGGGGCGGCAAACTCGTCCGGATCGAAAAGCTTGACCATGGCAAGGGATTCGAAACCGGCGTTGAACAGCACCGGGCCGCGGACCAGGCCCGGCCGTTCGCGCTCGTAGGGCAAGGACCTGATGGCCTGCTCCGCCTCGCGCAGCACCTTGCGGAGCCGCACCGACTGGCGAAAGTCGTCGCTCTGGATATAGGTGTTCAGGCTCTCGCTGAGCTTTCCGTAGATGCGCTGGATCTGGCTGTGCTGCTGCCGGAGTTCCGCCACCAGGTTTTTCAAGGTTTCGCGGTCTTCCGGCGACAGGTCGTCCGCGAACTGGCGGCTGAGCACTTCGCCGATGGCGGAGCGGAAACGCAACTGCTGCTGCGGATCCTCGAGAAAGGCGGTAAAGGAACGGAAGGTCCTGCCCTCCGGGCTCTGGCGCAGCCGCTTGTCTGCCTCCAGAACCTGGGCCATCGTGGCGCCCTTGGTCAGCGATTCCTCGATGATCTGGTTCCGGAGCTCGCCCACGAGCTCCTCAATCCGGTCACGCATCTTCTTGTAGTCGGCCGGCAGGCTGGCTGCGAGATCCAGGATGTTGCCGGCCGCTTCCACCGCCTGGTCGTCGTCGAGCAGGCCGTCGAAGTCGCCGGAGCTGATGTCCTCGATCAGCTGCTGCCGCTCCCCGATCTCCTCCTCCAGCGCTTCCAGCCGGGCGCTCTGGTCCGGGTTGGTCTCGTTGGCGAGCTTCTCCACGTCACCCAGGAGCGTGCCCAGCCGGGAGCCATTAAGCGTGGACCTTTCGCTGGAGAGGCTGTCCAGGAACGCCAGCACGCGGGCGGCCGGCTCGGTGACCTCGTACACGATCTGCCCCGACTGGTTCCGGCGAGTCAGGAACTGCTTGCGGGTCCACTCATCGCCGAAGGACTTCCCGTTGGCATGGCCGCCCAGCCCGGGGTCCTGCCGGCGCAGCTGCTCAAGGAAGGAGTCGACGTCGGCATGGAATTCTTCCAGCGGAAGCTGGGGCCGGGTGCGGGTGAAGGATGCCTGCAGGACCGCGATCACCCACGGGGCGGAACGGGTGAGGGCCCATGCGGGCCCCTTGGTGAGGAGCTCAAGGTCCCTGAGCCTTGCGCTGATCGCGTCAGCGGAGGACGTGGCGGACCGGGGCACACACTCTCCTTCAGCAACTTGGGGGATGGTCTGGGCAGCGGAAACCCGAAAACTGCCAACTACAAGGTTAACGCAGAGCCGCGCCCCGGCCGGCGCCGCGGTCCCCGCGATCCCGGGAGCGGGCCCGGGAGCGGGCCCGAAACGAACCGCGAAGCGGGCCCGGTTCCGCGCCAGGCAACGTTACGGGTGTGACAGAAGAGGTTTTCGCAATCACTCCGTGACCTACGCAGGAGTATTGTCTCGATCCCGTATCAACGCGGCCACAGCATGGGCGGGAGGCTGGAGGAAGCTTCGCTCCTGGCCCTAGTCTCGAGCTACTGATCCATCCGCAGCAACGGCGCAGGGGGAAGCATGCAGTTCGACTTGAGTGCAGTGGAGACAGCCACCTTGGTGTTCATTGGAACGCTGATGTTTGCCCTGGTGCTTGTCTTGTTCGTGGCGTTGGCGGCATTCGCCGCGCTCGTCCTGGTGGGGGTGGGACGGCTGGCCTGGCTGGTCGTTGCCGCGGCTCTGCTCAGGACCGTCCACGCGATCAACCACGCCTGGGACAGGCTGGTGCACCACGCCTCTGCAGTCGAGTTTCCCACGGATTTTCAGGGTCAGCCGTCCCCTAGCACCGGAACCTACCCGCGGGTAGCATTGAGGGACAGCTGAAGGGTTCTCCACCCGCGGCGGACCCAGGGCTTTGAGCCGGCCATCCGGTTAGAGGAGATGCCCCGTGAGCTCCGCCACTGACAGCCAGGCGACCGAACGCCCGGCCACTGACAGCACAGCACCAGGCCCCACGGCTGCGGACGGCACTGGCGCCGTCCCGCCCGTGGACAGTCCCGCGTCCGAGACACCTGTCGCTCCGGAGAAGATCGGTGCGGGCGCGTCCGCCGAGGACGCCCGCGCCATTGCCGAGGCAGCACGCGAAACCGAGTGGGCCAGGCCCAGTTTCGCCAAGGGCCTGTACCTCGGCAGCTTTGACCTAGGCCTCATCCATCCCTGGCCCGCCGCCAATCCCGATGACGTGGAGCGCGGCGAGGCTTTCATGGCGCGGCTGACGGAGTTCTGCCGCACCATGTCCGGACGGACTATCGAACGCGACGCGAAAATTCCCGACGAGTACCTGCGCGGCCTCGCCGGACTGGGCGTGTTCGGCATGAAGATACCGCAGGAGTATGGCGGCCTGGGCCTGTCCCTGGTGTACTACGGCCGGGCGCTGGCCCTGCTGGGATCTGTTCACCCGAGCCTGGGCGCCCTGCTCTCCGCCCACCAGTCCATCGGCGTGCCGGAACCGGTGAAGGTGTTCGGCACCCCCGAGCAGAAGCGCCAGTACCTGCCGCGCTGCGCGGAGGGGGCCGTCACCGCATTCCTGCTGACCGAGCCCGACGTCGGCAGCGACCCCGCCCGGATGGGCAGCACTGCCGTGCCCGCTTCCGACGGCGGATCGTACGTGCTGGACGGCGTGAAGCTATGGACCACCAACGGCGTGATCGCCGAGCTCGTGGTGGTGATGGCCGTGGTGCCGCAGCACACCGATGCGGACGGCGCCGTCCACAAGGGCGGCATTACCGCGTTCGTCGTGGAGATGAGCTCCCCGGGAATCACGGTGGAGAACCGCAACACCTTCATGGGCCTGCGCGGCATCGAGAACGGCGTGACCCGGTTCCACCAAGTCCGGGTGCCGGCCGCCAACAGGCTTGGCCGTGAGGGCCAGGGGCTGAAGATTGCGCTCACCACGCTGAACACCGGCAGGCTCTCGCTGCCCGCACTTTGCGTGGCGACGGGCCGCTGGAGCCTCAAAATCGCCCGGGAATGGTCCAACGCCCGCACCCAGTGGGGCCGCCCCGTGGGCAAGCACGAGGCAGTGGGCAAGAAGATCGCATTCATCGCCGCCACGGCGTTCGCCCTTGACGCCGTGTTCGAGCTGTCCGCGGAGATGGCCGACGCCGGGCAAAAGGACGTCCGCATCGAGGCGGCCCTGGCCAAACTGTGGTCCACCGAGATCAGCTACCGGATCGCGGACGAACTTGTGCAGATCCGCGGCGGCCGCGGCTTTGAGACGGCCGACTCCCTGGAGGCCCGCGGCGAGCGGGCCGTCCCCGCCGAGCAGCAGCTGCGCGACCTGCGGATCAACCGCATTTTCGAGGGTTCGTCCGAGATCATGCGGCTGCTGATAGCCCGCGAGGCCGTGGATGCGCACCTCGCCGCCGCCGGGGACCTGGCCTCCGCGGAGGCGAGCCTTTCGGACAAGGCGCGGGCCGCCGTCGGCGCTTCCGGCTTCTACGCAAAATGGCTGCCCAAGCTGGTGGCGGGCGCCGGCATGGATCCGCGGTCCTACAGTGATTTCGGGCGGCTGGCCAAGCACCTCCGCTTCGTGGAGCGGTCCTCGCGCCGGCTGGCCCGGCAGACGTTCTACGGCATGGGCCGCTGGCAGGCCCGCCTTGAGCACAAACAGGCGTTCCTGGGCCGGATCGTGGACATCGGGGCCGAACTGTTCGCCATGGCCGCCAGCTGCTCCCGCGCCGAGATGCTGCTCCGCTCTGCCCCCGAACGGGGCGCCACCGCTTTTGAACTGGCCGACGCCTTCTGCGAGCAGGCACGCGTGCGGGTGGACGAATACTTCGACCAGCTGTGGCGGAACACCGACGACGGCGACCGCGACGTCGCGCGCAAGGTACTCGCCGGAGACTACACATGGCTGGAAGCCGGCGTACTGGACCAGTCCGAGGGGACGGGCCCTTGGATCGCCGATGCGTCCGCCCGCGAGTCGACCAGGGAGAATTTGCACCGCGCCTACCGCTGACCGCGCCCGGCGCCACGCACCGCTCCCCGCCCACCAGGCACCGGCCCCGACCTCAATACCGCCTTTGACAAGGGAAGACGCGCCAAACCAGGATACTAAGCATCCTTGCTAATGCCCATTGAACGGAGTTAGCTAGAAACTGAGGCCAGTGCCTTGGCCTCGGCATTGCGTTGCCCGGCTTAGGCCCCTGAGTCCGGGTCCGTTCAATGAAAGCGAGTCGCTGATGAGCAGCCCAACCGGCGCCGGGGAAAGACGCCCCCGGCGCACCTCCCCTGAATCAGACACCTCCGAATCCACCGGGCCCGATCTCAACAGGCCACAGCACAGCACGGCAGAGTCCTACCCTGCCGACTACAGCACTGCGGAGCGCAGCCCGGCGGACACCCCCACGGAAGCCACTCCTGTCTACGACGCCACCCAGACCCGGCGGTCGGACCGCCCCGGCGTCACCAGCACCGGCGCCACGGCGGACACGCGCACCCGGGCCCTCAACACCACGGCCGCAGACACGCCGTACGCCGAGCGCGACTACACACCCGACAATGAACCCGACGGCCGCCCGGACACGGCACGGCCCGACGATCCGGCCTTTGCCACCCGGGAGATGGCCGCGGCCCGCCAAAAGGAGGCCTTCGGCGGCATCAAGATTGGCTCGGCGTTCTTTGGCTGGCTGGCCGCCACTGGCATGGCCGTGCTGCTGACCGCCCTCGTCGCCGCTGCCGGCACCGCCGTGGGACTTGCCACGAACACCGACGTGAACGCCGCCGTGGGCCGGGCCGCCTCGAACCAGACGGTGGGGATCGTGGGCATCATCGTGCTTCTGGTCATCCTCTTCGCTTCCTATTACAGCGGCGGCTACGTCGCCGGCAGGATGGCCCGGTTCAATGGCGCGAAGCAGGGGTTCATGGTGTGGATCTGGGCCCTGATCGCCGCGGTGCTGGTGGCCGTGCTCGGCATGATCGCGGGCGAGCGGTTCAATATTCTGGCCCAGCTGAACAGCTTCCCCCGGATTCCGGTCAACGAGGGCCAGGTAACCACCACGGGCATCATTGCCGCCGTCGTGGTCGCTCTGGTGGCCCTGGTGGGTGCCGTCCTGGGCGGCATGGCCGGGATGCACTTCCACCGTAAGGTGGACCGTGCCGGCTTCACTCCCACGGCGGACTATGAGGAGCGCTGAACGCGGGACTACTGACCCCGGCGTCCGCCGGGCAGTAGCCGCTACGGGCTAAGCCCGACGGCGACGCCGTCGATGTAGTACCAGCGCCGGTCCACCCTGCGGAAGCGGCTCGATTCGTGGTGGACGCCGCGTTCGCCGTCCTGACGGAAGTGCGCCTTGAACTCCACGACGCCCTCGGTGTCGAGCGGGCCGCCCCGCTCGACGGACACGATGTCCAGCCGCCGCCATTCCAGACCAGGATCGAACTCCAGCTCCGCGGGCCGGCTGCTGGCATGCCATGTTTTGAGGAGGTAGCCGGCATCCAGCAGGACGAAGGCGGAGTAGCGGGAACGCATCAGCTGCTCGGCGGTGGCTGCCTCCGCCGAACCGCTATGGAACCGGCCGCAGCAGTCCGCGTACTGCTCCCCGGACAGGCAAGGGCAGTTGCCGGAGAAGGGTTCTGGCTGGGTCATGGCATCCTTGGGAACTTTGGTGGTCGCTTGCCGGAACAGCCTATCGGCGCGTTGATAAGGCCGGGTCCTATAACAGCTTTGAAACAACAGTTGCCGGCACTTGTCATGAGGGCATGTCGGCAGTAAATAGTCCGTATGGTGGTTAGGGGCTGTTTCCGGCGTGACCACCGGGCTCGATCACGTGGGTGACGGGCCGGGCGCCGATGGTAAGGAGGGTAACGTGCAGGATCCGACAACGATTGCACTGAACCTGACCTTTTTTGGCACCCTGGGTGTTGCCTTCCTCATGTTCATCGGCCTGTGCATCAGCGTCATGCTCACGCTGGTGATTGCGGGGCTGGGACGCCTCGCGGCGCTGATCGTGATGGCGCTGTTCGGCCACCTCCCCAGGAACGAGACGATCGAGATCGTGCGGCTCGCTGCTGACGGAAGCCCGCTGCCCGCGGACGCCGAAGTGGTGCCGGCAAAAGGCAAGGCGAAAAAGGCCGCCAAGGCCCCCCGGCCGGTCCGCGAGCCCCGTGCGCCGATCGACTGGAACAAACTGCGGACCCGCGCCGGCCTCCGGGAGGCGCTCCGCGGCGCCGTCGTCCACCACCCCCTGGTGACGGCCGCCCGGCCGGTGCCGCCCGTCCTTGCGAAGAACTGGGCCGACGCCGTCGCTGCTGCCGACGCCCGCGCGGTGGCGCGTGCCCGGGCCGCCGCGCCGGACGTCAAGGTCACCGTGCGCGACCTGCCGCCGCCCGACGTCGCCGCGGCCAGCGTGACCGAGGTGGCGCCGCTCGTGGAGTCGGCCCTGCGCCACAACGCCGTGCCGGGCGAACCGTCCAGCACGGGCGCCTCCGGCACGGGGGCCGCCAGCAAAGGCGAAACGGTCCGGTCCGCCTTGGCGCTCTCCGCCCAGCCGCCGCGTCCTGCGCGGAAACCCGCCGTTGCCGGACATGTCTCCGTCCTGGACACCGGTTCCATGACGTCGCTCGCGCAGCACCCGGACGCCCGCACCCGCGCCTGAGCGCCCTGGTTCCGCGCCACCGGCCTCAGACCACAAGCCTGGCCGCGGAGGCAGCAGGGACGCCGGCCGCGAGATAGGCCGCCGGCATCCCTTACCCTGAGCAACCATGTCCGCTAGCGTGAAACCCATGGAATTCAGATACCTCGGAAACAGCGGCTTCAAGATTTCGGAAATCACGTTCGGCAACTGGCTCACGCATGGCTCGCAGGTGGAGAACGACGTCGCCACCCGGTGCGTGCGGGCGGCACTGGACGCCGGCATCAGCACCTTCGACACGGCGGACGTCTACGCCAACACGGCGGCGGAAACCGTTCTGGGCGAAGCGCTCAAGGGCGAACGCCGGCAGTCCATCGAGATCTTCACGAAGGTGTTCGGTCCCACCGGCCCCAAGGGGAAGAACGACCTCGGCCTGTCCCGCAAGCACATCATGGAATCCATCGACGGGTCCCTCAGCCGGCTGCAGACGGACTACGTGGACCTGTACCAGGCGCACCGCTACGACTTTGAGACGCCGCTCGAAGAAACGATGCAGGCGTTCGCGGACATCGTCCGGCAGGGAAAGGCCCTGTACATCGGGGTCAGCGAATGGACCGCCGAGCAGCTCCGCAACGGCCACGCCCTGGCCAAGGAACTGGGCTTCCAGCTGATCTCCAACCAGCCGCAGTACTCCATGCTGTGGCGGGTCATCGAGGAGGAGGTAGTGCCGGCGTCGGAGGAACTGGGTGTCTCCCAGATCGTCTGGTCCCCCATGGCGCAAGGTGTGCTGAGCGGCAAGTACCTGCCGGGCCAGCCGTTGCCGGAAGGCAGCCGCGCCACCGACGACAAGGGCGGCGCGAAGATGATCCAACGCTGGATGCGGGACGACGTCCTGGCCGCGGTGCAGGAGCTGCGGCCGGTCGCCGAGGAAGCCGGGCTGACCATGCCGCAGCTGGCGGTGGCCTGGGTGCTGCAGAACCCGAACGTCGCCTCAGCGATCGTGGGCGCCTCCCGGCCCGAACAGGTGGCCGACAGCGCCGCAGCCGCCGGTGTCCGCCTTGACCCGGACGTCCTGAAAAGGATCGACGACGCCGTTGGCTCCCTTGCCGAACGGGACCCGGCCGAAACCAAGTCCCCCGCAACCCGCGAAGGCTAGGAATCCCCCATGACGGAACTTCCAGACCTTGCCGTGACCGGCTCCACCGGGGTCCTGGGCGGCATGGTGGCACGCCAGCTCTCCGACGCCGGGTTCTCCCAGCGCCTGCTGGTGCGGGACACCCTGCGGGCGCCGGACCTGAGGGACGCTCCGGCGGTGGCGGTCAGCTACGGGGACCCGGCGCTGTCCCGGCCCGCCCTGGAAGGCGTCAAGATCCTGTTCATGGTGTCGGCGGCGGAGGCGGAGAACAGGCTGCAGCAGCACTACGCCTTCGTGGACGCCGCCGCGGAGGCCGGAGTGCAGCACATTGTGTACACGTCCTTCTTCGGGGCGGCGCCAGACTGCACCTTCACGCTGGGGCGCGACCACTATGCCACCGAGGAGCGGATCAGGGCGTCCGGGATGGGATTCACGTTCCTGCGGGACAACTTCTACCTGGATTTCCTGCCCATGCTGGCCGGTCAGGACGGTGTTATCCGGGGCCCGGCAGGCGACGGCGTCATGGCCGCCGTCGCGCGGGAGGACATCGCCCGGTCCGCGGTGGCCGTGCTGCGAGACCCGGCCGTCCACGCGGGGGCAACCTACGACCTGACCGGGCCGGAGGACATCTCGCTGGGGCACGCCGCCGAGGTGCTTACACGCGCCACGGGCAGGACCGTCACGTACCATCACGAAACCGTGGAGGAGGCGTTCGCCTCCCGTGCGTCCTACGGCGCACCGGAATGGCAGGTGGAGGCCTGGGTCAGCACGTACACGGCGATTGCCGCCGGCGAACTGGCCGGGGCGACGTCGGACGTGCACGGCCTCACCGGCCAGGATCCGATGACGCTCGAGGACCTGGTGAAGCTGCCGCAGCTGTAAAGGGCGGTTGGCGGGGCGGGGCTGTTGACGGTCATATTGGGGGCGGCGTAAACCTGTGAAGAGGAGCACGCCAATCAGCAGCACCACACAACACGCAGCACCGAGCAGAATCGCAAGGCCATGTCCAAGCTGATCTACCGCCGCCGACCGTCCGCCCGCCCCGCGCCCCATACCGGTGTACCAGCGCATTCCGGTGAACCCACGCATGGCCCGATCTCCAGGGAAGAGCTGCAGCTCGCCGTGCGGAACCACTCGATGCCGCTCGAGGCCCTGCGCGAGGACGTGACTCCGCCCGGGCTGCACTACGTGCTCACGCACTTCGACATTCCGCAGGTCAGCGGCGCCTGGCACCTGCGGATCGGCGGCGCCGTGGAGCGCGCGATGGAACTGAGCCTTGCTGCGCTGAAGCGGGATCCGGCCATCAGCGTCCAGGTGACCATGGAGTGCGCCGGCAACGGCCGGTCCCTGCTCCGGCCGCGGCCGCTCAGCCAGCCCTGGACGCTGGAGGGCGTGGGGACGGCCGTGTGGACCGGAGTTCCGCTGGCGTACCTGCTGGCCCAGGCCGGCGTCGAGCCGGAGGCCGTCGAGGTGGTGTTCACCGGTCTTGATGCCGGGATCCAGGGCGGCGTCCGGCAGCAGTACGCCCGGAGCCTGCCGATTTCGGAAGCGTCCCGGGCCGACGTCGTCCTCGCCTACAAGATGAACGGCAGCGAACTGCCGCCGCAGCACGGCTATCCGCTCCGGCTGGTGGTCCCCGGCTGGTACGGCATGGCCAGTGTCAAGTGGCTGCAGTCGATCCAGGTTGTCACGACGCCGTTCCAGGGCTTCCAGCAGTCGGTCGCCTACCGCTACCAACACAACGCGGACGACGCCGGCACCCCGGTTTCGCGGATCAGGGTACGGTCGCTGATGGTCCCGCCGGGCATTCCGGACTTTTTCACCCGCCGCAGGTACCTGCAACGCGGGCCGGTCATGCTCCAGGGGCGGGCGTGGTCCGGTGAAGCCGCTGTGACAAGGGTGGAGGTCGGCATCGACGGCAAGTGGGTTCCGGCGCAGCTGGACAAGCCTGCCGGCGCCTTTGCCTGGCGCGGCTGGAGCCTGCCGTGGGTGGCCGATACCGGCCACCACGAACTGGCGTGCCGGGCCACCGACGCGACCGGCGCAGTGCAGCCGCTGGAGCAGCACTGGAATTACCAGGGCATGGGGAACAACACGGTGCAGCGGGTGCGGGTCATCGTCGAATAAGTGTGCTCAGCACCCTTCGTAATCGCTAAGCACATTCAGCTTGCCTGCCGACGCCGACTCCGGGTCGAAGGCGTAGCCCACCCATTCCCGCGCGAGCCTGCGCGCCAGTTCCAGGCCGACCACGCGCTGCCCCATGGTGAGGACCTGGCAGTTGTTGGAAAGCACGGACCGCTCAACCGAGAACGAGTCGTGGGCAGTGGTGGCACGGATGCCCGTCACCTTGTTGGCGGCGATGGCCACGCCGATCCCCGTACCGCAGTGCGGGAGCGGCGGCGGCGGTCATACCGTGGCCTCCGCTTCGTCGCGGGCATGCGCTTCGTCCTGTCCCGCTTCGTTCTGTCCCGCAGCGGGCGGGGCGGCGTGACGGGCCAGCTGTCCGCCCATCACGGTGAAGATCATGGCCAACGACGTGGCCCCCGGATCGGCGGTGCCCAGGCTTTTTTCCGCCAGCGGCCGGGCGCGGCCCTTGAGCGGGCGAAGCGTGGCGGTGGCCGCGGCGGCGGGCGTCGCAGCGGCGGCGGCTTCCTGCCAGGCGGTCTCGGCGCCGGCCCCTTCCGCCGTCCGGCGGGCCAGGGTTTCGGCGAACGGCAGGAGAGCATCCACCATGGTTTTGTCCCCCACCCCGGCCTTGCCCAGGCCGGTGATGCGGCCGGCGAACGCCGTCACGGCGGCCGAAAGCTCCGCCGGTTCCGGCGCCTGGCTGTTGCCGAGCGACTCGCCGAGGGCCCGCAGACCCGCACCCCAGAGGACCCCCGATGTTCCTCCGGCCCGGTCCGCCCAGGCATCCCCGGCGGCCGCCAGGACGTCTCCCGCGCCGGCACCCCGGGTGAACGCGTCAGCTGCTGCGGCCACCGCTGCATCGACGCCCCTGACCATGCCGCGGCCGTGGTCGCCGTCGCCGGCAACGGCATCCATGTCCCCCAGCCGCGGCTCCTCCGCGCGCAGGAGATTACGTGCCGCCTCGAGCGCGGCGACGCATGCGGTTGCGTACTCCCGGGAGGAAGCGGTGGCGGCGAACGCAACGGCGGTGCTGTCGTCGTCGGACACCTCAGCGGCGGGAAGGCTGCCGGACTGCGCGGCAGTGGTTCCCCGGCGGTACGCCGGGGTTTCCGCCGGCGCCGCCCAGAGCGGCTCCAGTTCATCATCCAGCCACGTGACGGTGAGGGACACTCCGGCCATGTCCAGGCTGGTGACCAGTTCGCCCACCTCCGGCAGCACCAGGGTGTAGCCGGCATCGCGGAGCAGCGGAGCAACCGTCCCCCAGAGCACGAACAGCTCCTCGTGCTTGGTGGAGCCGAGGCCGTTGAGGATCACCGCAATGCGCTGCCCTGCCCCGTCCGGTGTCTCGGCCAGCACCCGGGACACCAGTTCGCGGCCCAGGTCAGCAGCCGGCGGAAGGTCCGTGTCGAAGAGGCCGGGCTCGCCGTGGATCCCCAGGCCCAGCCCCATCTGCCCCTCGCCCAGCGAGAACAGCGGCGCGTCGGCGCCCGGGAAGGTGCAGCCGGCAAACGCGCTGCCGATGGTCCGGGTGAGGCTGTTGGCCTTGCGGCCCAGGCGGACAACCCCGGCCAGGTCCGCGCCGGCTTCGGCGGCCGCCCCCATGACCTTGAAGACCGTAAAGTCCCCGGCGATGCCGCGCCGCTTGGACGCTTCCGACGGCGGTGCGCTGGCGACGTCGTCCGTCACCAGGACGTTTTCGACGGCGATGCCCTCGGCGGCCAGCCGCTCGCTGGCCATCCCGAAGTTCATCACGTCGCCGGCGTAGTTGCCGTAGGTGAACACCACACCGGCGCCGCTGTCCGCGGCCTTGGCCACGGCGTAAGCCTGCTGGGCGGACGGTGACGTGAAGATGTTTCCCACCACCGCGCCGTCGGCAAAACCGGGTCCGATAAGCCCGGCGAAGGCGGGGTAGTGGCCCGAGCCGCCGCCGGCGAGGACCGCCACCTTCGGTGCCGCAGGGCGGTGGCGGCGCACCGCGCCGCCGGGAACCTGGCGGACCAGTCCGGAGTGAATATCGCAGAAGCCGGCGAGGGCTTCCTCGGCGAAGTCCGCTGGATTGTTGAAGATTCTGGTCATGGCTGGCTCTCTCTGCGGCGTATGTGGTGTGCGGCGGGGCGGCTGGGTGTGCTGGGCGGGTTTTGCAGCGCTTTGGGCCCTCTTAGTGCATGTGGCTTCCGCCGTTGATGTCGATGGTGGTGCCGGTCAGGTAGGCGGATTCCTCGGAGGACAGGAAGGTGATGACGGCGGCGACTTCCTCGGTGCTGGCATTGCGGCCCAGCGGGATGCCGGCATTGATGGCGGCTTCCTGCTCCTCCGTGCTGCCGACGCGGATGTTGGTGTCCACGGCGCCCGGGGTGATGGCGTTGACAGTCACGCCGGAGTCGCCCAGTTCGCGGGCCAGGGCCTTGGTGAAGCCGAGGATGGCGGCCTTGGCGGCGGAGTAGGGCACCTTGCCGAAGACGCCGCCGCCGCGCTGCGCGGAAACGGAGGACATGTTGACGATCCGGCCCCAGCCGTTGTCGATCATGTCCGGCAGGAAGGCCTTCGTGACGAGGTAGGTGCCGGTGGAGTTCACGGCCATGACCTTGTTCCAGAGGTCAAGAGTGGTTTCCAGGAAAGGCACCGGCGAGGTGATGCCGGCGATGTTGGCCAGGGCGCCGACGGCGGGAAGGGCGCCGCTCGTGACCTCGGCGGAAACTGCCTTGTACGCGGCGTTGACGGACTCCTCGTTGGTGACGTCGACCTCGTAGCCGAACGCCGGGACGTTGAATTCGTTGCCGATTTCGGTGGCGACCTTCGCGGACTTTTCGCCGTCGAGGTCCAGGATCACCACGCCCCAGCCCTGGCTGGCGTAGCGGCGGGCGGTGGTGATGCCGATGCCCCGCTCGGAGGTGGCTCCGGTGAGGACGGCGGTGCGCTGAATGGCGGTCATGATGCTCCTTGGTGGTTTTGTGTGGTGGTTCAGATGAGGTCGGTGATGAAGCTGGCTGCCTTGGCGGCGGCCGCCGGGCGTTCGTCGTGGGTGATGTCCCGGGTTTCCAGTTCCAGGCTGAAGTGCCCGGTGTAGCCCTGCTCGGCCAGGCCCCGCAGCCCGGCGGCGAAATCGGCCTGGCCGTTGCCGATGCTGAGGTTGATGTTCCCGGGCACGGCATCACGCAGATGCACGTGGGCTATCCGGCCCTCGTGGCGTGCCAGGTACTCCAGCGGGTCCTCGCCGGCGGCGACGATGTGGCTGAAGTCCATGACAATTCCGACGCCGGAGCCCGCCAGCCGCCGTGCCAGCAGTTCGGCGCGTTCCAGGTTCCAGCAGAACCGCAGGAAATGCAGCGACTCAGTCCAGAGTTCGACGCCGAACCCGGCCGCGCGCTCCCCGGCCCGGATGAGCTGTGCCGCGACGGTGTCCAGGTCCTCCTCTATGCTGCGGACCGGCTCGTGGCTCAGCGCACCGCAGGGAAGGACCAGTGCCTTGGCCCCCGTTTTGGCGGTGAGGGTGAGCAGTGCATCAAGGTGCCTGTCCCGCTCAGCCTGCTGGCCGGCGCCGAGCACTGCATTGAGGTCTCCGATGTCCCCGTTGACGGAACGCACCCGCAGTCCCGATGCGGCCACGTCACCGGCGACTGCTGAAACGGCGTCCGCGTCGAGCTCATACGGAACGTGATCGCAGACGCCGGGGAGGGCGCCCAGGTCGATCTCAGCGAAACCGAGCCCGGCGATGGTTCGCAGGGCTGCCGGCAGGTCCTGGTGGCGGAAGCTGATGGATGAGCACCCGAGTCGGGAATGGAACATCGTTGTTGATCCTCTGGTTCGTGCCCGGCAGGCGGTAGTGATGGGCACCACATTAGCGGTGACGACTGTTAACAGTCAACTCCTGACGGTGACTGTTGACAGTCAGCATGACGTCGGTCACACTGGAACACATCTTGTTAACAGTCGACAGCGCTGGAGCTTCTCCAGCCGCTCTTCGAAAGGGAACCACCATGAGCAACGAAGCTCTGAACATGCGGGGGCCGGTCCACGGCACCAAGGACGCCCGGCGGGTCGCCATCGGCTCGGGCGTCGGCGCCGTGATCGAGACGTACGACTTCATCGGCTTCGGCACTGCGGCGGCTCTGTACTTCGGAACCGCGTTCTTTCCCACCGGCGACCCGGTGACCGGAACGCTGGCAGCCTTCGCCACGCTCGGCGTCGGCTTCGCCGCCCGCCCGCTGGGCGGCATCATCGGCGGCCACCTGGGCGACAAGGTGGGACGCAAGCCGGTCCTGGTGGCGTCCCTGATCCTGATGGGTGTTGCCACCTTCCTGATCGGCCTGCTGCCCACGTACAGCCAGGTGGGCCTGCTGGCCCCGGCGCTGCTGGTATTCGTCCGCGTGGTCCAGGGCCTGGCCTTCGGCGCCGAATGGGGCGGAGCCATCCTGATGAGCTACGAGCACGCGCCCTGGAAGTCCAAGGGCAAGTACACGGGCATCGTCCAGGCCGGCTTCCCGGTGGGCCTGCTGCTGGCCAACCTGGTGTTCCTGGTCAGCGTGAATCTCGGCGGCGAGCTCGCCTGGCGCATCCCCTTCCTCGCCAGCATCGTGCTGGTGGTGGTCGGCCTGATCATCCGCTCCAAGGTTCCCGAGTCCCCGGTCTTCGATGAGGTCAAGGACCACGGCGACATCGTCAAGTCCCCCATCGTGGAGGTCATCAGGACCGACTGGCGCAACATCGTCAAGGGCATTGGCCTGCGCATCGCCGAGACCGCCGGCTACGCCGTTTCCATCACCCACATGATTTCCTACATCAACAGCCAGCACCTGGCCGACAAGACCCAGACGCTGGTGGCCCTCTGCATCGCGTCCGCCATCGGCATCTTCGCCACCCAGGCCTGGGGGCGCCTGACCGACCGGATCGGCCGCCGCCCCCTGTACATCTGGTCCACCGCCTTCGCCGCGCTGTTCGCCATTCCGATGTTCCTGCTGGTCAACACCGGCCTGTTCGTCTTCATCATCGCCACGATCGTGATCTCCTACGCGGTGTGCCAGAACTCCCTCGCCGGAGCCCAGGGCGCCTGGTTCCCCGAGCTCTTCCAAGCCAAGACCCGTGCTTCCGGCGCCTCGCTGGCCTACCAGATCTCCGCCATGGTCTCCGGCTTCACCCCCTTCATCACCACCCTGCTGTTCGTGAGCTTCGGCTGGATCGGCCCCGCCCTGCTGTTCGGCCTCTACGCCCTGATCGGCCTGTGGGCAGCCTTCGCCACCCGGGAAACCTGGGGCAAGCGGGAGCGGCAGCTGGCTGATGAGATCACCAAAAGCACCCCCCAGTCAGTGAGCGCCTGATGACTGCCGTCAACGAAACCGTCCCGCAGGAACTGCACACCCGGGCTCCCCGCCAGAAGGAACGAATGACCCAGGAAACTGCAGCAGAACGACTCGAACGGGTCAGCGCCGCCGCCTACCGGATCCGGCACCATTCGCTGAACATGGGCGAGGTCCAGGGCCAGGGCTACGTGGGCCAGGCGCTCGGCGCCGCGGACATGCTCGCCGTCGTGTACGCCGACCAGCTTCGGTTCCGCGCCGAGGACCCGCACTGGGAACAGCGCGACCGGTTCCTGCTCTCCACCGGGCACTACGCCATCGGCCACTACGCGGCCCTGGCCGAGGCCGGCATCGTCCCCGTCGCCGAGTTGGAAACCTATGGTTCAGATGATTCCCGGCTCCCCATGTCCGGCATGTCCACCTACACCCCCGGCATGGAAATCTCCGGCGGTTCCCTGGGCCACGGACTCACCATCGCCGTAGGCATGGCCCTGGGCCTGCGCTACCAGGCCTCGGACGCCAGGATCTACAACTTCCTCTCCGACGGCGAACTGGACGAGGGCTCCACCTGGGAAGCCGCCATGGGCGCCCACCACCACCAGCTCGGCAACCTCACCGCCATGGTGGACATCAACGCCCTGCAGGCCGACGGCAAGACCGACACGGTGCTCCGCACCGAACCCATCACCGAAAAGTGGGAAGCCGCCGGCTGGTACACCCAGCGCGTGGACGGCAACGACGTCGCCGCGCTGCTCGCCGCGTTCGACAACGCCGCAGCGCAGGCCGCCGCCAGCGGGCGGCCCTCCGTGATCCTGTGCGACACCAAAGTGGGCCGCGGCGTGCCGCTGCTGGAGGAACGCGAAAAGGCGCACTTCATGCGCATCGAAGAACACGAATGGCAGCTCTGCCGCGAGCAGCTGACCGCAGGATACGAAGGAAAGGCCGCCCGATGAGCACCACCGCAGTGAAGGCCATCGGCACCGCCCCCAGGCTCAAGACCTCGGCCATGATCGCGTCCTTCGCCGATCCGGGCCAGAAAACCGCCTCTGCCCCGTTCGGGCACGCCCTGGTCAAGGCCGCGCAGGAGAATGACAGGATCGTCGGCCTCACCGCGGACCTGGGCAAATACACCGACATGCACATCTTCGCCAAGGCCTTCCCTGAACGGTTCTTCCAGATGGGCATGGCCGAACAGCTCCTCTTCGGCGCCGCCGCCGGCCTTGCCGAGACCGGCCTGGTGCCGTTCGCGTCCACCTATTCAGTGTTCGCCGCCCGCCGCGCCTACGACTTCCTCTGCCTGGACGCCGCCGAACCCAACCTGAATGTCAACATCGTCGGCGGCCTCCCCGGCCTCACCACCGGATACGGCCCCAGCCACCAGGCCACCGAGGACATGGCAATCTTCCGCGGCATGCCCAACCTGACCATCGTGGACCCGTGCGACTCGATCGACATCGAGCAGGCCGTCCCGCAGCTGGCCGCTTCGGAAGGGCCGACCTACCTGCGCCTGCTCCGCGGCAACGTGCCCACCGTCCTGGATGAGTACGACTACACCTTCGAACTCGGCAAGGCCAACGTCCTGCGCGGGGGCAACGACGTCGTCTTCGTCTCCAGCGGCCTCATGACCATGCGCGCCCTCCAGGCGGCCAAGGCGCTGGCGGAACACAACGTGGACGTCGCCGTCGTCCACACGCCCACCATCAAGCCGTTCGACGCCGAAACAGTCCTGGCCGAAATCAACACCGACCGCCTGGCCGTCACCCTGGAAAACCACTCCGTGGTGGGCGGGCTGTTCGAAACCGTCGCCTCCGCCGTCGTCACCGCAGGCATCGGCAAGCGCGTGGTCCCGGTGGCGCTGCCCGACCAGTTCCTCGACGCCGGCGCCCTGCCCACGCTGCACGAACGCTACGGCCTGACCGTCCAGCGCATCGTCGCGAAGGTCCTCGCCGAACTCGGCTAAAACCGGGCTTCGGCGCCGCTGGAACGCCGCCGCGGCGGGAGCGCAGGGGACAAAGCTTGCCCAGCGCTCCTGCCGTGGCATCATTGTTAACACGGCAACTGTAGACAGTTGACCTCTGACCTTGGGGAGAATCCGATGGCCGCAGCAGCCCTTCTGGGACTGGAAAAGAAAAGCCTCCGCGAGCAGGCGCTGGCCGCGCTGCGCACCGCCATCACCAGCGGAGCGCTCGAACCTGGCCGCCACCTGGTGGAAACCGAGCTCTCCGAGATGCTGCAGATCAGCCGCGGCACGCTCCGGGAAGCCCTGCGGCAGCTCCAGCAGGAGGGCCTCGTGTCCGCGGGCGCCCGCGGCAGGCTCTCGGTCCGCCACCTGGATGCCAAGGAAATCCGCGACATCTATTCCGTCCGCGCGGCCCTGGAATCCCTGGCGGCCCGCACTCTCTGCGAACTGCCGGACCGCCAGCACGTCATCGGCTCACTCCGCACCGCCATCCAGGCCATGGAGGCGGCCACCCAAGGCACCATGGAGGAGCGGGTCGAATCCGACCTCGACTTCCACCGCACCATGTGCCGCCTCACCGGCAACGAGACCCTGCTCCACTCGTGGGAATCGCTGGAAGGGTCCATCCGGATGTCCATCATGTTCGCCGGGCCCGACAAGGGCGTCCGGAACATGAGCGTGGACCGGCACAACGACATCGTCGCCGCCATCGAAACCGGCGACGCCACGTTGGCCCGCGACACCATCCGCGAACATATGGACTCCGCCGCGGCCATCCTCGTCGCATAGTTTCTTCATGGCGGCGCGCCGACGCGCCGAGAGGTGAGATCTCATCGTTTTCGCCGGGCCTAAGCATCGAGACCTCACCTTTCGCCGCCCGGATATACTCGGCTGCAGTCATGAGCAGCCTTCCCTCAGCCCCCAGCACCGTACGCGTCGACGCCTGGCTCTGGGCCATCCGCGCCTACAAGACAAGGTCCGCCGCCACCGCCGCCTGCCGCGCGGGGCATGTGCGCATCAACGGAAATCCGGCCAAGGCCTCGCAGTCACTCGTGCCCGGGGATACCGTGCGCGTCCGCCAGCCCGGCTACGAACGGATCCTCGAGGTGCGCCGGCTTATCGCCAAGCGGGTGGGGGCGGAGGCAGCGTCGCACTGTTTCACCGACCACACCCCGCCCCGGCCTGTGGCTCCGGCGCTGGGGCTGCCGCAGCGGGACCGCGGGACCGGCCGGCCCACCAAGAAGGACCGCCGTGAAATGGAGCGGCTGCGGGGATCCGGCAGCTGAATGTTGCTTTATTCCTTGATCTGCTCGCGGCCCTCGCGCACCTCGAACTCCCCTACCTCCATGTCTGCGCCACCGAAGGTGGCCGGCAGGAGGGTCAGATGGACCGCACCCGAGGACGTCGCCTTGCTCCCGGCCAGGGTAAATGCCGACGGCGTGACCCCGGGTTCGAAGAGCCGCTTGCCCTGGCCGAGGACCACCGGGAAGATGATCAACCGGTACTCGTCCACGAGGCCGGCATCGTGCAGGGCGCGGACCAGCCGGTGGCTGCCGTGGACCTGCATTTCCCGGCCTGGTTCGGACTTGAGGTCGTCAACGGCCTCGAGGAAGTTCGCGGGGAGGATGGTGGTGTTGTTCCAGGTTGCCTCGGTGAGCGTAGAGGACACCACATACTTGGGCAGGCTGTTCAGCGCCTTCGCCACGGCGTCGTCCGGGTCCGTGACCTGCTCCCAGTACGGCTGGAACATCTGGTAGGTGGTGCGGCCCAGCAGGATGGCGTCGGCTTCGGCGAACCACGCGTTCACCATCCTGCCCATGTCCTCGTCGAAGAGCGGCACCAGCCAGCCGCCGTATTCGAAGCCGCCGCTGGTGTCCTCGTCCCGGCCGCCAGGGCCCTGCATGACGCCGTCGAGGCTCACGAAGGTGTGAACAGTGAGTTTCATGACGGCCCTCTGGGTGGAGTGGCCTGTGGACTCATGGCCGCGGGTTCACCGGGATCAACCGGGCCCATGTCGAGCCGGAACGGTGGATACTCGTCCCGCATCAGCGCCACGTAGGCTGCGACGCGGTAGACCCAGCGGTTGAGTCCGATCAGCAGGTCGAACAGGCTCCGGAGGTATCTGCCGGTGAACAGCAGAATGACGCCGGCGATGAAGGCCAGGAGCGAGAGCAGCGAGACGGTCCCGCCGGACGAGTAGCGGGCAGCGCCGCCAACCATGTCGTCGTCCGAGGACGTCGCCACCCAGGTGCGCGACGTTCCTACGAGCACGCCCACAATCACGAGGTGCGGGATGGCGAGCAGCCAGGACTTCACCAGCACCAGGCCGCGCGAGAGGTGGTCCGGATAGTCGACCTCGAAGTCGGCCGGATAGTCCGTGCGGGCCAGGGTGAACGGCGGATAGCGGTCCGTGCCGATCGCCGTGAACGCGTAGAAGGACACCCGCCAGCTCCAGCGCAGCACGCCCACGTTGAAGTTGAACAGCGAATGCGGGTAGCGGGCGGTGAACAGGATCGCGAACCACGCCACGATGGTGGTGACAAAGAGCGCGAACCAGAGGAAGAACAGCACGATCAGGTGCGGAATGGCCAGGAACCACTTGACCAGCCACATCCACCGGGACAGCGCCGGGTCGACGTGTCCGGTCAGGCGGGCCGGGTACCTCGGGTTTTCAAACTGCCCGACGACGGCGGGTGGTGGGGGTGCGCCCGCCCCGCCACCGTAGGCGGCATAGCCAGGGGCCGGGTACCCCGGTTCCGGGTAGCCGGGGGCGGGATAGGCTCCCGGCTGCATGCCCGGAGGCACTGCGCCCGGCGGTTCTGCGCCCGGCACACCCGCATCGACGGGCGGCACAGCCGCACCGGACGGGACACCTGCGCCTCCACCCGGGACACCCGCGCCTCCGTCTGGGACGGTTGAGCTGGCGTACGGTCCGGTTGCGCCGGCAGCGGCGGGAGCTCCCGCCGTCGGGGTTTCCGCTGGCGGGGCATGCCCCGCGAGCGGGTGCCCGGGCGGATAGTGACCAGGGTGATACTGGCCCGGCGGGTAGGTGCCGGGACGATACTGGCCCGGAGGAACGTGCGGCGGCGGCCCGTGCCGTCCCAGCCCCATGGCGCCGGCAACGATCAGCGGGACACCGATGACCAGCAACACGATCCCCGCAATGAGCAGCCACAGGAACAGCGGCCAGAGCAGGTCGGAGCGGACACCGGCCTGCAGGTCCACGGACAACGGGGCGGTGGCGTCGGCATTCATGACCACTACTGTCCAGCTGCCGGGGAGGATGTTCCATTTGAGTTCCTGCGTACCGGTGCCCTCGGCGGACGCGACCCAGAAGTTCTGGGCTCCGGGGCGGGCGGGGGTCCGGGTCCCGGGCACTTCGGTGTAGTCGACCCTGAAGGGCCGCAGGTTCAGTTCCCGGATCTCGGAGCGCTTGACGCCGTCGAGGTAGCGCGCCGCGTCCTGCTGCGGTGCGACGCCGATGAAAATTCCTTTGCCCGGGCTGGCTGCCGATCCGCGGAGCAGGATGCTGCCGGCCACGTCCGACGGAATGACGTCCGGCAGCCTGCCGCTGACCATGACGTCCAGCCCTGCGGAGGTGATGGCGGAGGATGCTGCGTCGAAACGGTGCGGCTGGGTGGTGAAGTAGCCTTCGTCGCGCTGCTGGAAGTTGAGCCAGCCTACCCCGGCCGCACCCGCCAGCAGACCCAGTCCCAGGAGTGCGGCGAGTGTACCGAGGACGAGCATTAATATGCGGCCAGGTTTCATGCCGGTTCCTTATCTCGGGCCCTGCGGCGGGGTGCCACCCGTGGTTCGGCATCGCCGGGGTGGGCGTCCGGTTCCACGGGAGTTGCTCGGGCGGCGGTTGTTTGGACGTCACTTGATCGTGCGGTGCCTGACCGGGCGGCGGGCTGTCCGGCGCTGCGTTCCTGGGCCATGCCGGCCCTGTCGCTGTGCTTGCCGTTCGGGTGCTGATTGTCCTCGTGCTTGCCGTCCGGATGCTTGTGGTCACCGCGTTGACGGTCAGGATGCTTGTGGTCACCGCGCCCGTGGGTGAATGAGGGGTGCTGGTGGATGCCCGGCCGGGGGTCCAGAATGCTCAGCCGGCAAGGCTTCTCGGACGTGCCCTCGCCGCTGAGTTGGGTGAGTTGGGCGGGGTCATGGAGCGCGGTGATGGTGTCCATGGCGGCACGGGCCATGGACAGATCCAGAATGAGGTCCTTGCCAGGCAACAGCGTCCTGGCGCGCCGTGCAACAACGTAAAGCGCCCGGATGTTGGCCGGCGTCAGGGTTCCGCGGACCTCAATGCAGGCGCGCTCCATGTTCGCGTCGATGTGGACCACGACCTTGAGGCGGTGATGGCTGGCAGTGAAGTCCACGGCGCTCACGTCCCCCTGGCGGGCAGTCGCTGCCCAGGCTGGCCCGGCCGGAACGTGTGAGGGGACCGGATATTAAAGTTCATGTGCCCAACGCCTCCCCGACTTCATTGTCGGAACCGTGTCACGTCCAGAATGCACCCTTCGGCCAGCGCTGGGAAGAGGCGTTCGGGCGAAGCCCCGTCGGCGCGGACCAAGGGAAAGGGCGCCACGACGGGGCGGGGCGGATTGGCGCTGGCCGGATACGTGCCTAGCCTGTTCCTATGCCTTGCAGCCAGGACGATCCAGCAGCACGAAACCGGATGCCCACAGACATGGTGCTTGCCGCCGTGAGGCTGCCCGGCCACGCAGAATGCTCCGACGTCCATATCCGCAACGGCCACGTATCCGCGATCACCGCAACCGGAGAACGCCCCGAGGGTTTCACCACAGCGAATACCGCGGCCGATACCCAGGTGGTGGATCTTGAGGGGCGTTTCGTCATTCCGGGCCTGTGGGACGAGCACGTCCACATGACGCAGTGGGCGCTGGCCGCCAACCGGATCGACCTTTCCGGCGCCGCTTCGGCGAGGGCCGCCGTCGAGCTTGTCCGCAACCGGATTGCGGCGACAGGCCTCGGGGCAGAACCGACCATGACGGTGGTGGGCGCGGGCTTCCGGGACGCCGTGTGGGAAGACGTTCCCAGCGCGGAAATGCTCGACGACGCCACCCGCGGCGTGCCGACGGCCCTCATCAGCCATGACCTGCATTGTGTCTGGCTTAATTCAGCGGCCGCCCGGAGATACGGTGTCCAACTACCGGCAGACGGGCTGCTCCGTGAGGAAGCGGCGTTCACCGTCACGCGCGAACTCGGAAAGCTGCCCGACGACGTCGTGGACGGTTGGGTGTCCACGGCCGGCCGGGAAGCCGCGGCCCGCGGAGTTGTGGGCGTGGTGGACCTGGAGATGACGTGGAACCGCGACGTCTGGCTGCGCCGGATCGCCGGCGGGTTCAGATCCCTGCGCGTGGACGCGGGTGTGTATCCGGAGGATCTGGAGCGGGCGGCCGGTGAAGGGATGCGCACGGGGCAGGAGGTCGACGGCGGGGCGGGACTCTTGCGGGTTGGTCCGCTGAAGGTGCTGATCGACGGTTCCCTCAATACGCGCACCGCCTTCTGCGTTGACCCGTACCCGCACGGCGGGCACGGCGTCCTGACCGTGAGCGAAGCCGAGCTGGTTACCCTGCTTGGCCGGGCACGGGAGACGGGCTTCGTGCCGGCCGTCCACGCCATCGGCGACGGCGCCAACCGGGTTGCGCTGGACGCCTTCGCCGAGGCCGGGACCGGCGGCCGGATCGAGCACGCCCAGTTTGTGCGGCAGGAGGACTTCGCCCGGTTCGGTGAACTTGGCCTGACGGCCAGCGTCCAACCCGTCCACGCGCTCGACGACCGCGACGCCGCTGACGCGAACTGGGCCGGCCGCACCGACCGGGCGTTCCCGCTCCGCTCACTGCTGGACGGCGGTGCGCGGCTGGCGCTCGGTTCCGATGCGCCGGTGGCGCCCCTGGATCCGTGGCTGGCAATGTCCGCCGCAACGGCGCGGGCGCGGAACGACGGCCGCGGCCCATGGCACCCGGAGCAGGCCCTGACCCGGGAGGAGGCGCTGCTCGCGTCAACGCGGGGGCGCGGCCGGATCCGGGCCGGGAATGTGGCGGATATCGCCGTGCTGGATGCGGACCCCCTGGCCGCGCCCGACGCCGTGTTCGCCGGGATGCCCGTCGCTGCGACGCTCGTGGCGGGCCGGTTCACGTTCCGGGGCGCAGGGGTTTAGGAGTCCTGTTGGGTCGGCGGAAACTCCCCCACGCACCCTAACCGTCAAAAGCGTAGAGTGGCCTAAGACGCCTGATTCTTGGACGCCATGCAGCTAAGGGAGAAATCGTGACGATTGACTGGGACGAAAAGAAAGCCCTGCTACAGGAACCGAACATCGCAGCAGTGACGCAACTGTGCGATGAACTCATGGAGAAGAAGCCGGGATCGACCGTTCCTTATATCGACCCCGTCCATGACGAGGACGAATGCCGGATTGTCAGCCTCCAGGTCAGCCCGGGCAAGGGAACCGAGTCCGGCTTCGTATCCCATTTCAACGACGACGAGGCCGCCCGGCGGGCCACCCAGATCTATGAGCTCGCCGAGCTGGATCCGCGCTATGTCATGCCATGGAACGCCTACCCCTGGGTGCGCGACCCGGACATGCCCTCCGCCCTCAGCGTGCAGGAGAAGACCGATGGCCTGCGCCCCTTCCGGCAGTTCATGAAGATCAACAAGCGCGTCTCGGCCATCATCGCCCACGGCACGGACGCTGCCACCTTCCTGACCCTCTTCGAGAAGACCTACCACTCCTCGCTGAAGAACAACGGCATCAAAATCTACAAGGCCAGCGCGCTCGGCGGGCGGGCCTTTGCTGTTTCCGACGCCAAGCAGGAGGAGCTCCTGACCAAAAGCGTGGACACCTACAAAGACGCCATGCAGCGCGCAGGCATCCAGCACCTGTAGCTCCCGGTCCTGGCCCGGATAAACACGTGCTCGACTGGTTGCTCGATTCCGACCCATCGATCCGGTGGCAGGTCCTGCGTGACCTGACGGATGCGCCTGCCGAGGAAGTGCGTGCCGAGCGTGCACGCGTGGCCACCGAGGGCTGGGGCGCGCGCCTGCTCGCCCTGCAGGGCGCCGACGGCCAGTGGGACGGCGGCACGTTCTTCCCGGTCCCGTATGACGGCTCCGAGCCGGGCCAGCCCTGGACCGCCACGACCTACAGCCTCCTGCTCCTGCGCGATCTCGGTCTCGACCCCGGCAGTGAGGAAGCCCGCGCCGCTGTCCGGCAAGTGAGGGAGAACAGCCGCTGGGAAGAGGGTGGCCAGCCGTTCTTCGACGGCGAGGTGGAGCCCTGCATCAACGGCAAAGCCGTGGCCCTCGGGGCGTACTTCGGCGAGAACGTCGACGGCATCGTCCAGCGGCTGCTCGGGGAGCAGCTCGCCGACGGCGGCTGGAACTGCGAGGCGGAGCGTGGATCGGTGCGCTCGTCCTTCGCGACCACCATCAACGTGCTGGAAGGGCTGCTGGAACATGAGCGGGTCACCGGCGGAACTCCTGAATCCATTGCTGCGCGGAGGCGGGGCGAGGAATACCTGCTGGACCGGGCGCTGCTGCGGCGCAAGAGCACCGGCGAGCTGGTGGACCCGGACTGGCTGCAGTTCTCCTACCCGACCCGCTGGTTCTATGACGCGCTCCGCGGCCTCGACTACTTCCGGGAAGCGTGCTCCCAGGATGCGCACCTCCAGGATGCCGACCTGCAGGACACGGGCGGACCGCCGGACACCCGCCTTGCCGAGGCCATCGGTTTGCTTCGCTCAAAACGGCAGCCCGACGGAACCTGGCTGCTCGAGAACACCCATCCCGGCCGCATCCACTTCGCGATGGAGGACGGCGACGGGCGCCCCAGCCGCTGGAACACGCTTCGCGCCCTGCGTGTGCTCCGCTGGTACGACGGCGGCCCGGAGCTTTAAGCTCCGGAGCTCCAGCCTTCCGGGTCACCCCTCAAGCAGCCTCCGGCGGTGTTTGAGCTCCTTGACCCATGCTCTGGTGACCATGTCCGGAAAAGGCGAGGCGCCGCCGTCGCCCTTTGAAACAGTGCCCTTTGAAACAAAGTCCGTTGTAGCGGTGGACGTTGACATGGGCGCCGTTGCCGCGAAGGCCGTCCCGGCTTCCAGGTCCGCGAGCAGCGGGCCTGCGGCCCTCAAGGCCAAATCCACCGCTTGCGCAGCCGCGCGTTCGGGCAGCCCGAGGGCCGTGGCCCAGGCCAGGAAGTGCTTGCGGGAGATCCCGCTGCGCTTGCCGCCGAGCGTCAGTGCGAGCGTCTTGTCGCCGTAGACCACTGTGGAGGGGATGTCGTAAACGGGGGCGATGGACCATTCCCCGTGCGGCTGCTGCACCATGGACACGTTCTTCGCATGCAGGTCCCCGTTGCCGCTAAGCAGAGCGAAGGCGGCCTGGATGGCCAGGTTCCGCAGCGCCGGCAACGGCGCCGCGCAGTATTCGGCGAGCGCATTGCACACCGTTCCGAACCCCACGTTGTACTTGTCCGCCGGGTACAGCTTCAGCACCTGGGCACCGTCCTCGACGGCGAGGCGCTGCACCGCGTCCGGCGCACCTGCCGCGCCGGCCATCCCGGCCGTCAGGGGCACCCGATCGAACCGCTCCACCAGCAGCCCGGGCCGGCCGGCGACGTCGCGCATCAGCTGCACCCGGCTTAGCGGAACCCTCAGCTTCGCCGCATAGCGGAACATGATGAACTCGTTCTCCACTACGTGCGGAAACTCCGGGGCGTTGAGCTTGAGGATGAATCGCCGCCCGGCACTGGCCACGGGCATGGAAATCATGCCCGCGGACAGCTTGTCCTGCACGCCGGCGAGCGCCACGGGATCAATCAGGCCAGAGTCGCCCAGCAGTTCGTCGAAGTCCACGGGCTTGCGCGGGTCGACCTCGACGGCGTGCTCCTCCGGATCCAGCGGCTCCCCGTGGCCCACGATCTGCACGTCGCCCACCGGGTTGCCGCCGGCGGCGATGAGCAGCGAGAGGTCGTCGTCCGCGCTGGTTTTGATGGACCGTCGCAGCGCGTTCAGCCGCCGGCCCTCCGGGAGCAGGCCCGTGAAGTAAGGCGGCGCTGCACCTGCCCCGGAGAGCACGGCCTCCGGTGACAGCGGCAGTGAACTCGCGACGGCGGGTCGGCCGCTCTGCAGGTAGGCAGGCAGATAGCTGAACTTCGTGCCGCCGTCGTACCGTTCCAGCCGGGCGGCCAGGACACCGCGCTTGTAGATGTCCGCTACGCGGTGCCTCACGGCTGGGCCTCCCGTTCGCTGCGAGCGCTGCCCTCCAGCGGAACGTCCGACGGCGGCCGCTCCGACAGTGGTTGGGTCACCAGTGCTTGGGTCACCAGTGCGCGGGCGGCAGCGCTGGTGCGGGTGGCGAGCTGCAGCTCGAGTCCGAGCGTGTCCAGCAGGGCCACCAGCGTGTCCAGCCGGAGGCTCGGCTTGCCCTGCTCCACGAAGCGGACCAAGCGTTCGGAGACTCCGGCCATGTCGGCGAGGTCCTGCTGGCTCAGGCGAAGGGCGGTCCGGCGTGCGCGGACGGCTACGGCCAAGTGGGTTGTGAACGGGTCGGCCAAGATTCCCCCAAGGGATGAGCAATGCAGTTTTGTAATGGGTAATAGGTACGATCGTGCCGTTTCTGCTTCAGACCCAGTTTATCCGGCCGGACAACCGCTGCATAGGGCAAATCCGGCACGATCGTGCCGCTGCCTGCGTGGGGTTCACGGTACAGGTAACGCCAGGGCCTCCCTGCGGGCCGGCGGTGCGCTTAGCGTTGAAGTTCCGGCGGACGAGCAGCCGGCCCTTTAGGAGGAATGACGTGAAACGCCTGCTGGTTCCCTCGGCCGCACTGTTGTGGGGTCTGCAGTTCGCATTCCTCAACCCTGCCCTGGCCTTCCTGCTCGTGGCACTGTTCAATGCCACTCCCCAGGATGTGGGCTGGGTCCTTGCCGTCTACAACGCCAGTGGATTCGTCGCCTCGCTCCTGGTGCCCGCCTACGCCGACCGGACCCAGAACTACCTGCGCCCCCTGCTTGCGTGCGGCGCCCTCACCGTGGCCCTCGCCGGGCTCCTGGCACTGAGCACCTCACTGCCGGTAGCCGTCGTCGGCCTCATCACCCTGGGCGGACCCGCCGGCGTTGGCAGTTCGCTCCTCTTCGCGCACCTCAAGCACTCCGGCGCAGCGCCATCGGACGTCATGAATACGCGGGCCATCGTCTCCTTCGCATGGGTGGCCGGGCCGCCGCTGGCCACCTTCATCATGGGGACGCTGGGGAGCCGGGCCATCCTGCCCGCCCTCGCCGCGGTTGCCCTTCTCAACGTCGCCACCACTGCGGCGATGATGGCGCGGCGGCGGGCAACCGCGGTGGCCGACACTTCGGCCATGTCGGCAGACGGCGACGCCCCGGAGAGCGGCGGCACCGGCGCCACTGTTCCCGCGGCCAGCGAGGTTGCCGCCGGCAGGAGGCTGGTGGCGGCCACAGTCATCGGGTTCATCGCACTCCAAGCCACCAACAGCGCAGCAGTCTCTGTCATGGGCCTCTTTGTGACCGAGAACCTGGGACTGGACGTCATGTGGGCGGGCATTGTCCTCGGCATCTCCGCGGCCCTCGAGATTCCGGCCCTCCTGCTGATGGGGCGGCTCACCAGGCGCTTCCCGAGCCGCGCACTCATCATGTCCGGATGCCTGGCCGGCGCGGCCTACTATGCGGCCATGGCTTTCGTCGCCGGCCCCATAGCCCTCATCGCGCTGCAGCTCCTCAACGCCTGGTTCTTTGCCGTAGTTGCAGGAGTTGGGCTCACCCTGTTCCAGGAGATCATCCCCCGGCCGGGCCTCGCGGCCGGCCTCTACGCCAACACCCGGCGGCTCGGCGCCATCGTTTCCGGTCCGGTTATTGGCTTCGGCTCCATGACGGCATTCGGCTACCGCGGAGCCTTCGCCGCCTGTGCCTGCCTTGCCCTGTTGGCGCTGGCCGTCATTTCAACCTCAGCAAGCCGGCCGGGGCTCAAGCGGAGCAGGCCGGCGGAGACTGTCCCTGCCGCAGCCCCGGGCCGCTGAGACCCCCACCCACCCGGGGCGCCAAACGTCTTCCGAAGACGGCGCCCCAACGCCCAGGCGGTTGACACCCGCCTGTGACCCGTGCCATATTCTTAACCGTGAACCTGTCAGACAGCCGGACAGCCGGACAGCAAGGCCGCCCAAGTGCCTTCCCGCTGGCGCGCCTCAGCGCGGCCGAGGCCGTGTTCAACGCTATCCGCGGGGACATCCACAGCGGGGCTCTGGCCGTCGGGGCCAAGCTCAGCTCGGAAGCTGCCCTGGCCTCGCAGTACGGGGTGAGCCGCTCCGTGATCCGCGAGGCGCTGCGGTCCTGCACCGCCCTCGGCCTGACAGTCACCAAGACCGGGCGGGGGACGTTCGTCGTAGCGGACCATGTTGCCAACGACCTCGTCCTGGGCCAGTTCTCGGCGCGGGACCTCACCGAGGCCCGGCCGCACATCGAAGTCCCCGCCGCCGGCCTCGCCGCCGAGCGCCGCACCACCGAGGACCTGGAAATCCTCCGCGGCATGATGGCGTCCATGGCCGCGGAAACCGATCCCGAAGCCTGGGTCACCCTCGATTCCAGCTTCCATGCAGCCATCGCCCGCGCCAGCGGCAACAAGGTGTTCGAAAGCGTGGTGGCTGACATCCGCGACGCCCTCGCCCACCAGTCCGAGACCCTTAACATGGTGGCCGACCGCCAGCACGCCTCCGACGTCGAACACCGCCTGATCCTCGACGCCATCGAAGCCGGCTCAGCGTCAGACGCCAGCGCCGCCATGGCCGGACATCTGCGCGCCGTCGGCGAAGCCCTCGACTCCATCCTTGGTACCAACGAAACAGCCCCGTAGCGGCGCCTGCCTTCCTGGCACCCCGAACCAACCAGCCGCACCCGACTCGTCCACGCCATACCCAACTCAAGCCAACACGCAACCCAGAGGACGCCATGCCTTCCCCCGCCATGCCGGCAAGCCATTCCCCTTCCGCGCCGCCCACCGCCGCACCACCCGCAGCTATCCTGCCGCGGCACGAGCCCCTCGCGTTCCAGACCCGGGACGGGCTGGTGGAGAGCGTCCACTATGGCTCCCTGATCGCCACCGCGCCCGACGGCCGTACGCTGCTCTCCGCCGGCGAACCCCAGGCCGCGTTCTACCCCCGGTCCTCCCTCAAGCCACTGCAGGCCGTGGCCATGGTCCGGGCCGGGCTGGATCTGCCCGCCGACCTGCTGGCCCTCACCGCCGCCAGCCACTCCGGCGCACCCCGGCACCTCGACGGGGCCAGCCGCATCCTGGAACTTCACGGGCTGACGCCCGCAGCACTCGAAAACAGCTCCGACCTCCCCTACGGCGCCCGCGAGCGCGAGGAGTGGCTGCGCGGCGGCGGCCGGCCCACGCAGCTGGCCCAGAACTGCTCCGGCAAGCACGCCGCCATGGCCGCCACCTGCGTCATCAACGGCTGGCCCGTACAGGGCTACCTCGACCCCTCCCACCCGCTGCAGAGGCTCGTCGCCGAGACCGTCACCGAACTGACCGGCGAGGAACCCGCCGGCATCAGCACCGACGGCTGCGGCACCCCGCTGTTCGCCCACACCCTCGCCGGCATGGCCCGCGCCTTCGGCCGCCTCGCCTCGGCCGAACTGGCTGATGGCGCATCCGCCCCCGAAAGCCCGGAAGCCGCCGTCGCACATTCCATGCGCCGCCATCCGGAAATGGTGGCGGGCGAGGGCCGCGACGTCACGGACCTCATGCGGCTCCTGCCCGGCGCCCTGGCGAAGGACGGCTTCGAAGGCGTCCAGCTGGTGGGGCTGCCGGACGGACGCGCCGTCGCCGTCAAGATTTCCGACGGCGGTGACCGGGCAAGGATGCCCGTCACCGTCCGCGCGCTGGAAGCGCTCGACGTCGACACCTCCGCCCTTGCGGGCATCGCCACCGGGGCGGTCCTCGGCGGAGGCCGTGAAGTCGGCCTGCTGCAGGCCGCAGACTTTTCCTTCCTGTCCCCGACCGACGACGTTCTTTAAGGACTGCACATGACCGACACCCAATCCCTGCCGGACGCCCAATCGCTGGCTGTCCGTTCCGAGCATGACCTGCTCGGTGACCGCGACATCCCCGCCGCCGCCTACTGGGGCGTCCACACCCTCCGCGCCGTGGAAAACTTCCCCATCACCGGACAGCCGCTCTCCACCAACATGCACCTGGTCCGCGGCCTCGCCGCCGTCAAACTCGCCGCCGCCCGCACCAACCACGAACTCGGGCTCCTGGACCCCGAACGCGCCGCCGCCATCGAAACCGCCTGCACCGACGTCATGAACGGGCACCTGGCCGACCAGTTCGTCGTCGACGTCATCCAGGGCGGCGCCGGCACCTCCTCAAACATGAACGCCAACGAGGTCATCGCCAACCGCGCCCTGGAAATCCTCGGCCACCCCAAAGGCGACTACGCCCGCCTGCACCCCAACGACCACGTCAACCTCTCCCAGTCCACCAACGACGTCTACCCCACCGCCGTGAAACTCGGCACCATCTTCGCCGCCCGGGAACTCCTCTCAGCCCTCACCGAACTCGAAGAGGCCTTCGCCGCCAAAGCCCTCGAATTCCGCACCGTCGTCAAAATGGGCCGCACCCAGCTCCAGGACGCCGTCCCCATGACCCTCGGCCAGGAATTCGGCACCTACGCCGTCACCATCGGCGAAGACCGGCAGCGGCTCGCCGAAGCCGACCTGCTCATCCACGAAATCAACCTCGGCGCCACCGCCATCGGCACCGGCCTGAACGCCCCCGCCGGCTACGCCGACACCGCCTGCCGGCACCTCGCCGACATCACCGCACTGCCCCTCGTCACCGCCGTCGACCTCATCGAGGCCACCCAGGACGTCGGCGCGTTCGTGCACCTCTCCGGCGTGCTCAAACGCGTCGCCGTCAAACTCTCCAAAATCTGCAACGACCTCCGGCTCCTCTCCTCCGGCCCGCGCGCCGGCCTCGGCGAAATCAACCTCCCCGCCGTCCAGTCCGGATCCTCCATCATGCCCGGCAAAATCAACCCCGTGATCCCGGAAGTGGTCTCCCAGGTGGCCTACGAGGTCATCGGCAACGACGTCACCATCACCATGGCCGCCGAAGCCGGCCAGCTCCAGCTCAACGCCTTCGAACCGGTCATCGTCCACAGCCTGCACAAGAGCATCACCCACCTCGAAGCAGCCTGCCGCACCCTCACCACCCGCTGCGTCCACGGCATCACCGCCAACACCGAACACCTCCGCCTCACCGTGGAACAATCCATCGGCCTGGTCACCGCCCTCAACCCCCACCTCGGCTACACCACCGCCACCGCCATCGCCCAGGAAGCCCTCGCCACCGGCCGCGGCGTCGCCGAACTCGTCCTCGAACACGGCCTGCTCACCGAAACCCAACTCCAGGAACTCCTCAGCCCCGAACGCCTGGCCAACCTCAGCAAATAGCGTCCTACCCGTCCGACCCAACCGGAAACCAAAGGATCCCCCATGTCCAACACCCCACAGGGCGCCGCCTCGAACGCGGCAGTCACTGACCATACGGTCCCGGCCCAGGCGCATGCCACCGAAAACCTCCTCCACGCCGAGGACAAGGGCTACCACAAGAGCCTGAAGCCGCGGCAGATCCAGATGATCGCCATCGGCGGCGCGATCGGCACCGGCCTGTTCCTGGGCGCCGGCGGCCGGCTCAACGCCGCCGGACCGTCGCTGGTCATCGCCTACGCGGTCTGCGGCTTCTTCGCCTTCCTGATCCTGCGCGCCCTCGGCGAACTGGTCCTGCACCGGCCGTCGTCGGGCTCGTTCGTCTCCTACGCCCGCGAATTCTTCGGCGAGAAGGCAGCTTTCGTCTCCGGCTGGTTCTACTGGATCAACTGGGCCACCACCACCATCGTGGACATCACCGCCGCCGCGCTCTACATGAACTTCTTCGGCAACTATGTCCCCTGGATGGCCGACGTCCCCCAGTGGGTCTGGGCACTCACTGCCCTCGTCGTCGTGCTTGGACTGAACCTCGTCTCCGTCAAGGTCTTCGGCGAAATGGAATTCTGGTTCGCCATCATCAAGGTCGCCGCCCTCGTCGCGTTCCTGCTCATCGGCACCTACTTCGTCATCTTCGGCACCCCGGTACCCGGCCAGGAAACCGGCTTCAGCCTCATCACCGACAACGGCGGCATTTTCCCCAACGGCCTGCTGCCCATGATCATCCTCATGCAGGGCGTCCTTTTCGCCTACGCCTCCATCGAACTAGTCGGCACTGCCGCCGGCGAAACCGAGAACCCGGAAAAGATCATGCCCAAGGCCATCAACTCCGTGGTCTTCCGGATCGCCGTGTTCTACGTCGGCTCCGTCATTCTGCTGGCCCTGCTCCTGCCCTTCACGTCCTACCAGAAGGGCGTCAGCCCGTTCGTGACGTTCTTCGGCTCCATCGGCATCCAGGGCGTGGACGTCATCATGAACCTCGTGGTCCTCACCGCGGCCCTGTCCTCCCTCAACGCCGGCCTGTACTCCACCGGCCGGATCCTGCGCTCGATGTCCGTTGCGGGCTCCGCCCCCAAGTTCGCCCAGCGCATGAACAAGGCCGGCGTCCCCTACGGCGGCATCGCCATCACCGCCGGAGTCTCCCTGCTCGGCGTCCCGCTGAACTACCTCGTCCCGTCGCAGGCCTTCGAGATCGTCCTGAACATCGCCTCCGTGGGCATCATCGTCACCTGGGCCACCATCGTCCTCTGCCAGATCCAGCTCAAGCGCTGGGCGGACAAGGGCTGGCTCAAGCGCCCCTCGTTCCGGATGTTCGGCGCGCCCTACACGGGCTACCTGTCCCTGTTGTTCCTTGTCGGCGTCCTGGTTATGGTCTTCATCGACTCGCCCCTGACGCTCGTGGTCACGCTCATCGCCATCGCCCTCATGGTGGCCGGTTGGTACGCCTGCCGCAAGCGGATCCACGAGATCGCCGAGGCCCGCGAAGGCTTCACCGGCCTGTCACCCGTCATCGCCAACCGCCCCGGCCCAGGCGCAGCGGACCGGATCTGACCCGCGGGCTCTTCTCCCCCGCAACAACCACGCGAACGCATAGCGCGAACGGACACTTGAGGCCCCAGTCCGAAGGGCCCCAGGTGTCCGTTGGCGCCTTTACGGCCAGCGCCGGGCTCCCGACTGTTGACCGGCGTTTGGGGCGGGAGTAATTTACGACTAGCCGTGCTGTAACCGCTGGGCCACCGGCCCCAACCCGCCGACACGAGGGCGGACCTCGTTCTAAACACGCCAAGGCAACCGCGCGACGTTGCTGCGTTGCCAAGGTGCATCCGGTCTCCGCCGCTGTGGAAGCCTGCGGCATAGGCTCTTGCCCGCCACTATGCAGGACCCCATCGGCTGCTCAACCAGTCACCCGGTACGACCGCCATGCGGCCGCGCCCAGTTGCCCGGGCAGGCCTGCCTGGGTGAATCGGAGTACACCGTGGAAAGCAGCTCCTTCCAGGCCCTGCAGGAGAAAGTGCGCGGCCAGGTCATCACCGCGGATCAGGCGGACTACGACAACGCCCGGGCCGTTTTCAACGGAATGATCGACAAACGCCCCGCGGCCATCCTGCGCGTTTCTCAGGTCGCGGACGTGATTGCCGGAGTCAATTTCGCGCGTGACGCAGGCCTGGACCTGGCGCTGCGCGGCGGCGGGCACAGCGCGCCCGGGTTCGGGACCTGCGACGGCGGCCTCGTCATCGACTTCGCAGAATGCCGGGGAGTGCGCGTGGACCCTGCCACTGCCACCGCGCGGGCCGAGGCCGGAGTGACCTGGGCGGACTTCAACCACGCAACAGGCGCCTTCGGTCTGGCCACCACGGGCGGCATCATCGGATCGACAGGCGTCGCGGGACTCACCCTGGGCGGAGGCATCGGCTACCTCGCCCGGAAGTACGGGTTGTCGTGCGACAACCTCAGGTCCGCTGACGTGGTGACTGCCGACGGAAACTTCGTGGTCGCAAGCGCCACGGAAAACGAGGACCTCTTCTGGGCGCTCCGCGGCGGGACCGGCAATTTCGGCGTCGTGACTTCCTTCGAATTCAACCTGCACCCGGTGGACGTTCTCTACGGCGGAGTGATCATTTACCTACTGGAGCACGCCGGAGCGGTGGCACGCCTCTACAGGGATTACATCGCGACGGCACCGGAGGAAATGGGCGTGTTCCTGGGTTTCCATCAGGGGCCGCCGGTCCCGTTCCTGCCGGAGGAGTATCACGGAAAGCCGGTGGTGGTGCTGGTTGGCGGCTGGGCAGGCCCCCATAACGAGGGCGAGCGCCAATGGCAACCGTTCCTTGACGTTGCGCCCGTCGCCGGCTCCTTCCTGGCCCACTTCCCTACACGGTTCTCAACACACTCTTCGACCCCATGTACCCCAAGGGCCTGCAGGCCTATTGGAAGTCAGAGTTCCTGCCCGGCCTCACCGACGACGTCCTCCGTGTCGCCGAGAAGTTCGGCGAGGGCATTCCGAGCGTCCAGACGGCCAACCACTTTTACCCAGTTAACGGCGCTGTCCAGCGGGTCGGGCGGGACGAGACCGCATTCCCGTACCGCGACGTCAACTTCGCCGTGGACATTGCCTGCCATTGGGAGGATCCGGCGCACAACCAGGCAAACATCAAGTGGGTGCGGGACTACTACGCCGAGCTCCATCCCCTGGGATCCGGTGCGGGCTACGTGAACTTCCTCGATGCCGACGACCAACCGCACATCAAGGACACCTACGGCGGGAACTACTCCCGCCTGGCCCGGGTGAAGGCCACATACGACCCCGGGAACCTGTTCCACATCAACCAAAACATCAAACCTGCCTCGGCCTGAACCTGTCCCCGGCAGCACGTATTGCGGCATTTCTGCACCACTTTTCGACGCCGGCGGACGCTCCGGCCGCGCCAGCCCGGGCGCGCGCACCCGAGTGCCCGGTGAAAGCGGTGCAGAAATGCCCACCACAGGAGTCCGGCAGGCCCCTTCTGCCGCCAATCGGCCTACCATGGAGGCATCCGGGGCGAGGCCCGCGATAAGCGGCGCCTCTCCGGTGCGTCGAAGGGGCCAGACCATGGACGTCGTCGTCATCGAAACCCCGCAGCTCGGGGACCGCAGCTACCTGGTCCACGACGGCCGCGTGGCGCTGGTGGTCGACGCCCAGCGGGACACGGACCGCATCGAGGAGGCCGCCCGGAAAGCCGGCGTGCAGATCACCCACGTGGCCGAAACCCACGTCCACAATGACTACCTCACCGGCGGCCTGATCCTCGCCCGCGCCTATGGCGCCAAGTACCTCGTAAACGCCGCGGACCACGTCGCCTATGAGCGCGAACCGGTTGAGGACGGCCAAACCACGCAAATCGGCACGCTCACGCTCCGCGCGGTGGCCACGCCCGGTCACACCCGCACGCACCTGTCCTACATCGTCACGGACGGACGGGCCCGGGCCGTGTTTTCCGGCGGCAGCCTGCTCTTCGGTTCCGTCGGCCGCACCGATCTCCTCGGACCCGGAGACACCGCCGGGCTAACGCGGGACCAGTACGCGTCCATCCACCGGCTCGCCGACGAAGCCGGACCCGATGCTGCCCTCTATCCCACCCACGGGTTCGGCTCGTTCTGCTCAGTCGGGCCCGCCGCGCGTACCGAGACGTCAACCATCGCGGAACAGCGCGAAGCCAACCACGCCCTGGCGGACCCGGATCCCGAGCACTTCGCTGCCGAGCTCATGGCCAACCTCTCCGCCTACCCGTCCTATTACGCGCACATGTCCCCCATCAACATGACCGGCCCCGAACCTGCGGACCTGAGGCTGCCGGAGTCCCTCGGCGCCGGCGAACTGACGGAGCGGCTGGCCAGGGGCGAGTGGGTGGTGGACCTGCGCCACCGCGTGCTGTTCGCCAGCAACCATCTGCAGGGCACCGTCAGCTTCGAGTACGGTTCAGGGCGAAGCTTCAGTTCCTACCTCGGCTGGGTCCTGCCCTGGGGCGAAAAGCTGACGCTCGTCGGCGGCCGCGAGGACCTGCAAAACGCCGTCCGGGACCTTTCCCGCATCGGCATCGACCGTCCCGATGCCGCGGTGGGAACGGAACCCGGTGAACTCGCGCCGGCCGCCCCTGTCGCCTCCTATCCCCGGGCGGGCTGGCCCGCCGTCGTTCATGAAAAGCCCGACGGCGACACCGTCCTCGACGTCCGGCGTGAAGACGAGTTCGCGTCCTCCCACGTTGCCGGCGCCATCAACGTGCCGCTGCATGAACTGCTGGAGCGCCTGGGCGAGCTGCCTCAGGGGCGCCTCTGGGTGCACTGCGCCACCGGATACCGTGCCGGCGTCGCGGCCAGCCTGCTGCAGCGGGCGGGCCGGGACGTGGTGCAGATCGATGCCCGTTTTCGGGATGCCGCGGCCGCCGGGGTCGCCCTGCAGATGCAGCCGCTGCGGCGGTGACCGGCCGGTCCGTGACCGGGGCGGCCGGTCACGGTTTTAAAGTCCAGTGCTTCAAAGTCCAATGTTGCAAAGTCGAGGTCGCAAAGGAGAACAACGATGGATGCCGAGGGCAAAGTGGTTGTGGGAGTGGACGGCTCGGACTCCTCGGTGGAGGCCCTCCGTCTGGCGGCGCGGCTGGCACCGGGCCTGGGTGCCCGTGTCCATGCCGTGGCGTGCTGGCATTTCCCGGAAATGTATGCCGGGTACATCCCCCCGGATTTCGAGGCGTTCGAAACCTCTGCTGCCGACATCCTGGCCCAGTCCATCGAGAAGGCCTTCGGGCCGGACGTTCCGGAGACCCTGACCAGTGAACTCGTGCGCGGCCCGGCCCCGGCCAAGCTGGTGGAGGTGGCCGCCGGAGCCGCGATGCTGGTGGTGGGGCGCAGGGGCCACGGCGGATTCATGGGCCTGCACCTCGGCTCGGTGAGCACGGCATGCGTTGCGCATGCCGAATGCCCGGTCCTGGTGGTGCACACCAAGGATGACCATGAGCGCACCCATCACTTCCGCAGGGGTGCAGCGGGCAAGGACTCATCCGTAGACGCGGACAAGCGCTGACCGCCCGCGTAACGCAACGCACCTGCAACCCCGTACCGGCGCGGCATCGCCTAAGCTCGGCTCAGCGCCTCGAAAAGCAGGCAGCTCAGAACTGGCTCAACGTCGAACCACGGGAGAGAACCTCATGACCAACTGGCGGATCCGGGACTTCCACTCCGCGGACCTTGACGGCATCCTGCACCTCTGGGAATCACTGAAGGCCACCAACGTCGAGCCGGTCTATGCGCTCTCCGAAGTGCTGGCCTCCTGCGAAAAGGACCATGCTGTAGTGGCTGTCCTCGGCGACCAGGTGGTGGGCGCCGCCGTCGGCCGTGCAGCCCATGACCAGGGGTGGGTCGTTTTCCTGGCCACCCTGCCCGAATTCCGCGGCCGGGGCATCGGCACCTCGCTGCTCGCCGCCGTCGAAAACCGGATGGCACCGCACGGGCTGAACAAGCTTTCCGCCCTGATGCCCGAGTTGGAGACCCGGGTGGAGGCCTTCCTGAGCCGCGGTTTCGTGCTCAAGAAAAACCTGCGCTACTTCGAGCGCACCATCCCTGTGCAGCGCCAGGAACTCGAGCCCCTGGGCCTGCTTGGCGGCCGGATACTGGCCCGGGACCTGTGGGAGAACGTGGCGGGCATGCGCCGGGAGAAGGAGCTCCTGGAGCGCCGCCTGGTCCTGCCGCTGGCCGAGGCCGACCTCGCCGACGAATTCGGCGTGGTGCCGCCGCGGGCCGTGGTGCTGTTCGGGCCGCCCGGCACCGGCAAGACCACCTTCGCCAAGGCCATTGCCTCACGCCTCGAGTGGCCCTTCGTCGAGGTCTTCCCCTCCCGCCTGGCCGCCGACCCCAAGGGCCTGGCCGGTGCGCTGCGGGAGACGTTCCTGGAGATTTCGGAACTCGAGCACGCCGTCGTGTTCATCGACGAGGTGGAGGAAATCGCTTCCCAGCGTGCCGGGGACCCGCCGTCGCCGCTGCAGGGCGTCACCAACGAACTGCTCAAGATCATCCCCGCCTTCCGCGAACAGCCCGGCCGCTTGCTCGTGTGTGCCACCAACTTCATCCGAGCCCTCGACACCGCCTTCCTCCGGCACGGCCGCTTCGACTACGTCATCCCCATCGGCCTCCCCGACCGGCAGGCCCGCGAAGCCATGTGGCAACGCTTCATCCCCGCCGCCGTCGTCGACAATGTGGACGTGGAGCAGCTGGTGGACCGCACCGAGGGCTTCTCACCCGCGGACATTGAGTTCGCCGCGCGGAGCGCCTCCCAGCGGGCGCTGGAAAAAGCCGTGTACGACGACGGCGGGCTGGCGTCCGGGGGCGGCGTCTCCGTCCGCGAGGCGGTCCGGAAGGGCCCCGCCACCCAGGACTACCTCGACGCCATCGCCGATACCCGCACCACCGTCAGCGAGGAAGTGCACCAGGAGTTCCTGGAGGACATCGACGCCCTCGGCCGGGTCTAAGGGAATTTGCCGGCCATTTCGACGGTTCCGTGCGTGTTAGACGCGGACGGCCGTCTAGCCGGCAGGGAACCGTCGAAACGGACCACGAAGGGAGGAGAGGCGTGATCCTGTTTCTCACCATAGTCAGCGGCCTGGCCTGGACCGTCGTCTACGTCGAGGCGATCAGGTTGGGCTTCCAGGAGCGCACCTACGCCATCCCGGCGGCGGCCCTGGCGCTCAACTTCGCCTGGGAGGCCATCTACGCCTCGCGGTCCGTGGCCACCGGACTTTCGGCCCAGGGTGTCTTCAACATTGTGTGGGGTCTGGCGGACGTCCTGATCGTCTTCACCTTCCTGCGGTTCGGGCGGGCGGAGCTGCCGCACTGGGTCACCCGGCCGCTCTTCCTGGCCTGGGCCGTCCTGCTGGGCATCACGTCGTTCGCCGTGCAGCTGCTGTTCGTGGCCGAGTTCGGCTGGGACGACGCCACCAAGTACGCCGCATTCCTGCAGAACCTGCTGATGTCCGGCCTGTTCATCGCGATGTTCGTCTCGCGCGGAAGCGGCCGGGGACAGTCACTCGTCATCGCCGTGGCCAAGTGGATCGGCACGTTCGCCCCCACCATCGTCTACGGCGGATACGGAAACTCGGCCCTGATACTGGGCCTCGGCACGCTGTGCAGCGTGTTCGACCTGGCCTACATTGCCCTGCTCTGGCGGGCGGGGTTGCGGTTCCGGCGCGGACCTGCCCTGCAGCCTTCCTGACACACCAGCGGCGCCCCGTTGTGACACGCTACGTTTGACCCATGCCCTCTTCTAATCCCCTCCGGCATGCCGTGGCCCGCATGGGTGGCCGGGATCCCCACCAGCCGCACCGGACAGCCACCCCGCTGGAGCTCTTCTTCGACCTGACCTTCGTGATCGCCTTCGGGGTGGCCGGCAGCCAGTTTGCCCACGAGATCGCGGAGGGACACTTCGGCGCCGGACTGCTCGGCTTTTCCTTCGCCATGTTTGCCGTGATCTGGGCCTGGATCAACTTCACCTGGTTCGCCAGCGCCTACGACACCGACGACTGGGTGTTCCGGGTGGTCACCATGGTCCAGCTGGTGGGCGTCCTGATCCTGGCGATGGGAATCGAGCCCATGTTCCACTCCCTCGTCGAGGGGAAGCACGTAGACAACACCGTCATCGTGGGCGGCTATATCATCATGCGGCTGGCCCTGGTCTTCCAGTGGCTGCGGGCCGCCCGCCAGGACCCGGCCCGGCGGAAGACGTGCCTGCGATACGCGGGATACCTGGCCATGGTCCAGCTCGGGTGGATCGCGGTGCTGCTGATTCAGGCGGATGTGCCCACCACGTTCCTGATGATTGCACCGCTGTATGTCCTGGAACTGGCCACCCCGTATGTGGCCGAGCGCAATGCCGCCACCCCCTGGCACGCCCATCACATCGCCGAACGCTACGGCCTGCTGGCCATCATCGCCCTCGGCGAATGCCTCATCGGCGCTGTCGAGACACTCCGGGCCATCGTGGCCAACCACGGCTGGTCGGCTGATGCCGCCCTGGTGGGTTTCGGCGGCACGGCGCTGGCCTTCGGCATGTGGTGGATCTACTTCATCCTGCCCGCCGGCCGGGCCCTGCACCTGCAGCGCCACCGCTCCTACTTCTTCGGCTACGGCCACATCCCCGTCTTCGCCGCGATCGCCGCCACCGGGGCGGGCCTGCATGTCGCGGCGTACTACATTGACCACGCCGCGCACATCAGCGCCGCCGTCGCCGTCGCCAGCATCGCCGTTCCCGTGGCGCTGTTCAAGGTAACGCTCACGGCACTTTTCAGCGTCATGACGTGCGTCGACCGCACCCTCGTTGCCGTCACCACCGGAGTGGTGTGCGTACTCGCCGGAGCTGTGGCCCTGGGCGCGGCGGGCGTCTCTGTTCCCGTCTGCCTGCTCATCATTGTTGCCGCACTCGGCGCCTCGATCGTTATCGATGAACGCCGGAGCGCGGACCTGCTCCACTCGGCGCTGGAGCAGCTGGATCAGCGGGCCAAGCTGGGCTAGTGCGCCGGGGTCCCGACGGGCCTGACCGGCGGCGGAGCCCCGATGCTACACCCCGGGCCACACCCATGGCCCGCGCGGCAGGCTGGCGGGCGAAAATCCCTGAAGGGCCGTCTCGAGGGACGCGCCCGGCAGGCCCAGCGACTCCAGGATCGCCCGCTGCACGGCTTCCGCGGGGAGTCCGACGGCGGCCAGATCAGCCAGGGTAACCGCACCGTCTCGCTTGGCCAGCCGGGCGCCGTCGGCGTTCACCACCAGCGGGACGTGCGCATATTCCGGAACGGGCATATTCAACAGGGACGCCAGATATGCCTGCCGGGGTGTGGACGGCAGGAGATCGTCGCCCCGGACCACTTGGTCTATGCCCTGTTCGGCATCATCCACGACGACGGCCAGGTTGTAGGCGGTCACGCCGTCGTTCCGGCGCAGGACAAAGTCATCCACCACTCCGGTGAACGTCCCGTGCAGCACATCCCGCACCGTCCATTCGGCCACGGAGGAACGAAGCCGGATGGCCGCCGGGCGGCTGCACCGCTTGAACTCAACCTCCGCCGCTGACAGCCTCCTGCACGTTCCGGGATAAGCGCCCTGCGGCGCATGCGGCGCGGAGGGTGCCTCCTGGATCTCCCGGCGGGTGCAGAAGCATTCGTAGGTCAGCCCGGCCGCGGCCAGCCGTCCGATGGCTGCCGTGTACAGCGGCTCCCGGTCCGTCTGGCGCACCACCGCGCCGTCCCAGGTCACGCCGACGGCGGCAAGGTCGCGCAACTGCGCGGCTTCAGCGCCGGCCCGCGCCCGGTCGAGGTCCTCGACCCGCAGCAGGAACCGCCGCCCGGTGGAACGGGCAAAGAGCCAGGCCAGGATTGCCGTCCGGAGGTTTCCCACGTGCAGCTCACCAGACGGGCTGGGGGCGAAGCGGCCAGCAGAAGTCATGCCCTCCAGCCTATGCCGAACACCACAAGAGCCCCTCAGCTACCGCACACTCCGGGCGTTGGCCGGGAATCGGTGGCTCAGGGGCTCTTGCCGTGCCTGCCCCGGACGGAACTCCGTCCAGGAAATCGAGGCACTTCTTGCGGAAAGACGAATGCGTGAACAAGTGTCAATCAGCGGCTGCCTCCTTGCGGGAAGCGTGGTCCAGGGGGCCGGGTGGTGTGCCGGGAGCCTGTTGCCTGCCGGCTGCGGGGGTAACCGTCGCCTGCGTTGCCACTATCTGAGCAGAACACCTACAGTAGGCGCAATGGGCATGGCATAGCCTGGTCAATCTGATCAGTTGTGCCCCCGGAAACCGGACAGGAAGTGATCAGATTGCAGCAGCTCGACGCCACAGACCGGCGGATCCTCGCCGCCCTGGACGAGGATCCCCGGCTGCCCATCATGGTCCTGGCCCAGCGGCTGGGCCTGGCGCGCGGTACTGTACAGTCCCGCCTGGAGCGGATGACGGCGTCGGGCGCCCTCCGGCCCAACAGCAGCCGCGTGCTTCCCGCGGCCCTGGGCCGCGGCGTTGCCGCTGCTGTCAGCGCCGAACTGGACCAGAGCCATCTCAACGAGGCCATCGCCGCGCTGCGCGAGATCCCCGAGGTGCTGGAATGCCACGCCCCGGCCGGCGACACGGACCTGCTGATCCGGGTAGTCGCCACCAGCCCTGACGACCTGTACCGGGTTTCCGAGGAGATCCGGCTGTGCCCGGGAATCGTGCGGACGTCCACCAGCATGTTCCTCCGCGAGGTGATTCCCTACCGGACCACGGGCCTTCTAGAGCACTGATTCCGGCGGCCCGGAGCGCCGCTCCGATATTGCGCAAATCATTGGGGAAAACTGCGGATATCCCGGCGGCTGTCCTGCGGCGGCAACTGTAACCTGATTGCGCATCTGCAGCAGCGCTGGGCCGCAGCGGGTGCATTGTTCACTCAGGGTCTCCGCCGGGGGGTCGGTCTCAATAAGGAACTCAATGCGCTCTTTTTCCCGTTCAATCGCGTCCGTGACCGGCTTGCTGGTTTTGGCCGCGGGTCTCGTCTCGCTTCCCGCCACCGCCATGGCAGCCACGAATCCTGCCGGCAACGGCACGTCTCTGCCGGTCGAGTCCGGTTCGGAACGGGTGCACCACGGTTACGAATCCGCTCCGGGCGTTCCGGCGGACGGGCCGCCTGCCGGGCTGGCCCTCCAGACCGAGGCGGGTGGGACGGCCGCAGCGGCCCTCACAGTCAAGGTCGTCGTCGCCACGCTGGTGGACAACAAGGCCGTGGTTCCGATGGCCCAGGCCGAAGCAGCCGTGACCGCCTCCAGCAACTACTGGAAGGCGATGTCCGGCGGCCGGATTTCCATGACCGTGACCGAACGCGCCACGCTGGCGTCCAAGACGGCGAGGTCGACGGACTCCTACTACGACATGATCAACAAGATCACCACCGAGCTGAAGTGGACCTACGGCGCCAACAAGGGGCTGGTGATCTTCGTCCCCAGCGCCACGCTCTCCGGCGGCGCCCTCGGCGCCGGCTTCAGCAGCACCGGCAACAGCGGGCGGGTACTGATGCCGCAGATCAGCGGCTTCACCAACAGCGTGATCGCCCACGAGTTCGGGCACGTCCTCGGATCCATGCACGCCGACGCCCTGCAGTGCAGCAGCGGCATTTCGGACGTGGGAACCACGAGCACCGGGCAGTTCACCGATTCCTCCTGCTACATCCGGGAGTACGGCGACAGCACCGACATCATGGGCCTGTCGAGCTACAACATGCCGGTGATCAGTTCGCCGTTCTGGGATGCCAAGGGCCTGGGCGCAGCGACGGACATCCGCGACCTCGGCGTGGCATCGGGCGTGAAGAGCTACACGCTGAAGCCCTGGGGTGACACCAAGCTGGCCTACCGTGCGGTGAAGTTCACCGATCCCGTCAGCAAGGAGATCTACTACCTGGAACTCCGGCAGCCTGCCGGCTACGACGCGTACCTGGCCAGCGGACCTGCCGGCAACAGGGGCGTGAAGGTGGTCCAGCGGGGCGGCGCCACCCCCTCGTCCTCACTGGTGCTGATGCCGTCCACCATTCCGTTCACCGGGTCCTACGCCACCAACCACACCTGGCAGGCCGGCAGCACGTTCATCACGCATGCGGGAACCCGGGTCACGGTCAATGCCGTCACCGCCACCTCGGCCACCGTCACCATCGACGCCGACCTGGCCCTGCACACCAGGATCCAGTTCTCGGCCGGCGACTTCAACGGGGACGGGAAGGCGGACATGATCTCCCGCGAGGCAGACGGTTCGCTCCTGCTGCTCCCGGGACTGGGCGGCAACAAGCTTGGTACCGCCGTGAAGATCGGAACGGCCTGGAACAGCTTCAACATGGTCCTCGGCAACGGCGACTTCAACGGGGACGGGAAGACGGACCTCATTGCCCGGACGTCCAACGGAGCACTGTGGCTGTACCCGGGCAGCGGCACCGGCGGTTTCCTGGCCCGCACGCAGATCGGCTCCGGCTGGGAGGGTTTCAAGCGAATCATCGCGCCCGGTGACTTCAACGGCGACAAGCGCGCCGACCTGCTGGCCATGCGCGCCGACGGAACGCTGTGGCTGTACCCCGGCAACGGAACCGGCGGCTTCCTGGCGTCCACACAGGTGGGTTCCGGCTGGCAGGGTTTCACGGCCGTCACCGCAGCGGGCGGGCTCGCCACGGGCCCCGGCCTGCTCGCCCGCTCCAGCACCGGGACCGTCTACCTGTACCCGGGCAGCGGAACCGGAGGCTTCCTGGCGCGCCGCACGCTGGCCACAGGCTGGGCCAGCACGGAGCTGATCGCCGGCCAGGACTTTACCTCCGACGGGCTCACGGACATCCTGTCGGCCAGCACCAGCGGTGCCATCACCGCGTACGCGGGCAACGGCGTCGGCGGTTTCGCGACCAAGCTGAAGATCGGCGCCGGCTGGGCCGGCTTCAGCCAGGTCTGGGAAGCCGGCGATTACGACGGCGACGGCAAGCCCGACATCCTGGCCCGCACGGCCCAGGGCGTCCTGCGGCTCTACTCCGGCAACGGCTCGGGCGGGTTCCGCACATCCCGGCAGCTCGGCACCGGCTGGCAGGTCTTCGACCAGGTGGTCTCCGCCGGCAACTTCAACGGCGCTGGGGGCCCTGACCTCCTGGCCCGGAAGCCCGACGGCTCGCTCTGGCTCTACCCCACCAACGGAACGGGACTCTTCCAGGCACCGAAAAAGATCGGCACCGGCTGGCAGGCCTTCGCGCGGATCATCGCCCCCGGCGACTTCTCCGGCGACGGAAAGGCGGACATCATCGCCCAGGAGCCGGACGGCAAGCTGTGGCTCTACCCCGGCAACGGGACGGGCGCCTTCCTTGCCCGGAAGCAGGTCGGTTCCGGCTGGGCAGGCTTCAGCCAGGTGGTTGCCGGCAACGACTTCAACGGTGACGGAAAGGCCGACCTGATGGCCCGCGCGTCGGACGGCACGCTCTGGCTCTACCCCGGCAGCGGCGCCTCCGGTTTCCTGGCCCGCACGCAGCTCGGCACCGGCTGGAACGCCTTCACCACCTTCGCCAGTGTGGGACGCTTCGCCGGAACGGGCAATCCGAACGTCGTTTCCGTGTCGGCCGACGGAGCCCTCTGGCTCCACACCGGCACCGGGAAAGGCGCCTTCCAGAACGTCGTGCTGAACCCCCGCTGAGCACGGGAGACAGTCCAGCGCGAGCGGACACTTAAGGCCCCCGATCCACCCGGATCGGGGGCCTTAAGTGTTCGTTCGCGCTGTTGGTTAAGTTCGCGGTGTTGATCAAGGACGTACGACGGCGGGCGGCCGGCTGATCAGACGGGCGGGCCTGCGTTGGATTTCAGGTTCTTCATCACCAGGGTCGAAGTCAGCCGTTCGACGCCCGGAAGGACCGTCAGCTCGCTGTCGTAGAAACGCTGGTAGGAGGGCAGGTCCGCTGCGATTACCTTGAGCAGGTAGTCCGGGGACCCGAACAGCCGCTGTGCCTCCACGATGTTCGGGTTCTCCGCCACCCGGTTCTCGAAGATCTCCATGGTGGGGCGGTCCACCTGCCGGAGCGTCACGAACACAATCGCCTCAAAACCAAGCCCGACGGCGGCCGGGTCAATGTCCGCTTTGTAGCCGCGGATCACGCCGGACTGCTCGAGGTCGCGGAGCCTGCGATGGCAGGGGGCGACAGTGAGCCCCACCTTGGCGGCCAGCGCCGTGGCAGTCATTCTGCCGTCCTCTTTGAGATGGCGCAAAATGCTTCTGTCGATATGGTCAATCACGCAAAAATCTTACTCCGGCGACCGCGATCCGGGCGAAATTGGCGAGCACTTCTGGCTGCGTTTTGCCTAGGCTTTTCTTACAGCCCAACACGCAGGAGCCCCCCATGAATCCCCAGCTTTTCCTCGCCTTTATCGTGGTCGCAGCCGCCCTCGCCTGCACCCCGGGGGTGGACTGGGCCTACTCCATCACCGCGGGCCTGGGCCGCCGCAGTTTCGTGCCTGCCGTGGCGGGGCTGTGCAGCGGCTACGTGCTGCACACCGTCCTCATGGTGGCCGGGCTCGCCGCCGTGCTGGCGAGCATGCCGGGCCTGCTGGGCTGGATCACGGTAGCCGGCGCGGTCTACCTGCTGTGGCTGGGAACCGTCACCATCAGGTCATGGCGCGGCGCCAGCTTCACGGCTGCGGCCGCCGTCGGGAATGCGGGACAGAACCAGCTCAGGTCCTTCCTTCAGGGCATGGGGACCAGCGGCATCAACCCCAAGGGGCTGCTGTTCTTCCTGGCCCTGGTGCCGCAGTTCGTCAGTGCCGACGCGCCGCTGCCGGTGCCGGTGCAGTCCGGCCTGCTGGGCCTCACGTTCGTGCTGCTGGCGGCGCTCGTGTACACCTGCGTTGCCCTGCTCTCGCGGAGACTGCTGCAGTCCCGGCCGAACGCCGCCCGCAGGGTCACGCTGACCAGCGGAATCATTATGGTGCTCCTGGGTGCCGCCCTGCTCTCGGAACAGCTGCTTCCGGCCCTCAGCAGATTTGCCTAGGAGCCGGTTCGTAGAGGAGCCAGCCCGGAAGCCGGCCCCGCGGCAGGCTCAGACCTTGCGCTCCATGAACCACTCAGTGAAGCCCGACGCCCGCCCGCCGGGATCGAGCCGGACCACCCAGAGGTTCTCGTAGCTCAGGCGGTCATCAAGGTACGTGGTGCGGCCCTGCACGAACGCGAGGTCGCCGTCGGACCCCAGCAGGGACCATTCGAACCTCCAGTCCCCGGGCTGGTCCGCCGAGCCGATCCAGCGCTCCACGATCTGTGCCCGGCCGCGCCACGGGTCGGGGTCGTAGGGCCTCGTGGCGTACACGGCCTCCTCGGTGAAGAGCGCCCCGATGTCCTCGGGGTCGTTGGTGGTCCATGCTGCGATGTACCTGTCCATCCACTGCCTGATTGCGTCAGTCATGGGTCCGTTGTATCGCGGCCCTGTACTGCCCACAAGGGCCGGGCGCCCACAGGAGAGCCTCAGTCGCCGCCGAACTGCTTCCATTTCTGTTCCCACGCCCGGCGCGCCTCGATGTCCTTCCGGATGACGTCGAACGTTTCGAGCTCCGCCTGCCTGCCGCGCTGCCAGTCCCGCGGGTTGAGGGACTTCCGTCCGTTGTCCAGCAGGATCAGGGCACGGTCAGTCAGGGCGTCGTTGCGCAGGGACATGCTGGTCTTCTGCCGCCGCAGGACCTCCTTGAGCGCCTGCTGGGCCTGGCTGTAGGCGCCGAGCCGGCGGAGGGAGCGCGCCCGCACCAGGAGCAGTGCCGCGGAGAGGTCATCGGCGTTCAGCAGGCCTTCCGTCCAGACCACCACTTCCTGGTCCCGGCCCAGGGCGGCGGCCAGTGCGCATCTCGCCAGTGCGGTGGGCAACGACGGCGGCAGCCTGACCAGCGTTTCAAAAGCCGCCTCGGTCTGCCCCGTTTCCCGGAGCGAGTGGGAGAGGGCAAGGAACACCGACTCCTCGCTGAAGAGCACGGGCACCACGATCCGTTCGGCCACCTCCACCCGGGTGACCACCCGGGTCAGGTAACTGGCGGCGAACTGGTTCGCCTCGTCGTCGTTCCTGACGGAAAGCCCGCGCTGCAGCAGCTCCGCGGCCCGCAGGTAGCCGCCCTGCTTGTAGGCGAGGAGACCGGCCAGCACGCAACAGAGGCCGGCCCAGCCGGGATAGGCGCGGCCGGCGGCGATGAGCCCGTTGGGGTCGGTGTTGGAGAAGACGGCGTCGTAAACGGTCCTGGCAGCCTTGCCCGGCAGCAGCTTGAGCCGCGGGACGCTGCCGTCCACGCTGATCCGGGAGTCCCCGCCGCCGAGCATTCCGTGGATAAGCCCGCCCACGCCCTCGGCCATTTCGCGCACCGGGGTGCGGACCGTGCCGCCGCCGAAGGGGGTGAGGTCGCGCGTGTCGCGGTAGATCGGTCCTGAAAACTCCCCCGCGCTCATTCCTCCATGCTAATGGCGGCCCGGAATTAAGCCGAAGCGGCGCCCACCCACACGCCCACCACCCAGGTGCTGGCCGCGAGGCAGGCCAGGCCGAACTCCACGAGCATTCCCAGACCGGTGGCCTTCAGGGCCGCCCAACTGGAGGTCAGCGCTGCCCGGAAGTTGCGCGTGCGCTGGACTTCGCTGAGCAGCAGCCCGACGGCGAAGCCCACGAACAGGCCCACCACCGGAATGACGAACATGCCGGCGATGCCCAGCACAACCCCCAGAGCGACGCTCCGGTTTGGAATCCGGTGCTCCTTCAGTTTGCGGCCGGCGAGGACGGCGCTGGCCGCCATCCCTGCCAGCACAAACATCATGCCCACGGCAAAAACCACCCAGCCAGTCACGCCCTCGCCGCCCCAGATGGCCCACGCCAGCAGGCTCAGCCCGATCAGGAAGCTGCCCGGCAGGACGGGGATCACGGTGCCGGCAACGCCAACCAGGATGGCCAAGCCGCACAGAACGGTCACAAGGGTCTGGGCGTTCATGCCCCCAGTCTAGGATCCGGGCGGTCTGCGGCTGGAGTGCCGGTCCGGCGGTGCGGTCCACGGTGCGGACTTTGCCGGGAACGACGACGGCGGTGCCTCCCCAGCACGGGAGGCACCGCCGTCGGACTCCAGTTAGCCCTGGTTGGCTTCCGCGGCAACTGCCGCGGCAACCGCGGCAGTGACGGCCGGCGCAACGCGCGGGTCCAGCGGGCTGGGCACAATGTAGGACGCGGACAGCTTGTCATCGGCCAGCTCGGCAATGGCGCGGGCCGCGGCAACCTTCATCGCAGGGGTGATGCGGCGCGCCCCGGCGTCCAGAGCACCGCGGAAGATGCCGGGGAACGCCAGGACGTTGTTGATCTGGTTGGGGAAGTCGCTGCGGCCGGTGGCCACCACCGCGGCGTACTTGGACGCGACCTCGGGCAGGACTTCGGGGTCCGGGTTGGACAGTGCGAACACGATGGAGCTGTGGTTCATCAGCTTCAGGTGCTCCTCGTCCAGCTTGGAGGAGGACACCCCAACGAAGACGTCCGCGCCCAGGAGGGCTTCCCCGGGGCCGCCTGAGATGCCGCGCGGGTTGCTGCGCTGTGCCATCTGGGCCTTCTTGCTGGCGGGGTCGGCGGCGATGTCGGCACGCTCGGAGTTGATCACGCCGCGCGAATCAAGCAGCACCACGTCGTCGATGCCGGCGGTGAGGAGGATTTCCGCGATGGCGATGCCTGCGGCGCCTGCACCGGAGATCACCACGCGGAGTTCCTCGAGCCCGCGGCCGGTGACCTTGGCGGCACCGGTCAGCGCGGCGAGGACCACCACGGCGGTGCCGTGCTGGTCATCGTGCATAACGGGGCAGTCCAGGGCTTCAATGAGCTTTTCTTCCAGCTCGAAGCAGCGCGGGGCGGCGATGTCCTCGAGGTTGACGGCACCGAAGCTGGGGCGCAGCCGGACGAGGGTCTCCACGATCTCGTCCACGTCGGTGGTGTTAAGGACCAGCGGGATCGAGTCCAGCTCGCCGAAGGCCTTGAAGAGGGCGGACTTGCCCTCCATGACGGGCAGTGAGGCGCTGGCGCCAATGTTTCCCAGGCCAAGGACGGCGGTGCCGTCGCTGACGACGGCCACGAGGCGCTGCGCCCAGGTGTGGCTCTTGGCGAGTTCCGGGTCAGCGTGGATGGCCCGGCTGACCTGGGCAACGCCGGGTGTGTAGGCGATCGAGAGGTCGCGCTTGTTGTTCAGGGGAACGGTGCTGGCAATGGAAAGCTTGCCGCCCTCGTGGGCAGCGAAAATTTCCTGGTCGGTCAGCTCTGCGGCTGCGCTGGTGTCATTCGGAGCGATAGTTTCAGTGGACACGTCGTTGTCTCCTGTGGCTAGCCGTGGGCAAACGGCACAGTATGGCTCAAGCATTCGAGGCTCAAGATGGTCAGATACGCGCTTCAGCTGACGGCCCAAGGGTGGCGGGTCCCGTCAGAAAGCCCGTGGAGCTGCTGGGTGCTGGCCACTCCGCTGATGCCATGTTAGACAGGACAAAGGCCCACTTAATGCCACTTGGGGCCCGCTGGTCCGGATAGCGCGCGTTTAAAGCTGATTTGTGGGTTATTTCACCGTTTGTGCGGCTTTTATTACTCGACTGGTCTAGACCGGTTACGCGGTATTCCGCGCGAGACGGGCTGCCGGCATCAGCAGGGTACACGCCTTCTTCAGGTCTTCCTCCGCCTCAAACAGCGAAAGCCTGCGGCAGCGCACCGACTGGACTAGACCGGTGACGGTCAGCAACACAACCCGGGCCACGGCCGCGTCCCCGCACACGGCGGTGACGGCGCGTTCCGCCAGGGAGTCGATATCCCGCAGCAGGCCTGTGGTGTCCCGGTCCTTGAGGTAAACGCCCTGGCTGAGGCACTGTTCCACGGCGGGCTGCATGACGCGCATGTGGAAGATTTCCATCGCCACACCGGAGAGTGCATGGATACGGACGGCGCCCGGCCCGGTCCCTGTTTTGAACTCGCCGAGCTGGTGCCGGTAGAGGGCAAGCATCAGGTGGGTGGCGGAGGGAAAGTAACGGTAAAGAGTGCCGAGGGGGACATTGGCCTGTGCCGCTACCTCGGAAAGGGTGACGGACTTGAGGCCCTTCCGCGCGAAGCCGGCAGCCACCTCCAGAATCCGGTTGTAGCGGCGCTGCTGCCGGGGAAGGGTAGGCGGGGCGGCCATGGGCGGAAGATCAGGCATTAAGTCAAGCATCATCAGTCCGGAGGTTGAGATTCCTGGTGCAGTCAGGAAAGAGCCCCATTCCCGGTCCTGCCGCGATTCGCACTCCAGTATATGGCACCGATCCCGGGTGCTTCCTGAGAGCGGGTGCCGGCGCCGGCTGGGTTCCCCTGAGAGCCCAGCATGCTGCAGGGTGCCATGCAAAGGGTGCGGAGCCGGAAAATCCCGAAATGTCGCTACCGCGGAGTAGTCTCATCTCACTGGTCTTGTCCGGCCGTTTCGGTTCGGGCCGTTTTCTGGTCAATTGGGGGAAATTTTGGGGTCTCTTGCTGCTGTCATGTCTCCGGCCTGCGCGCGAGTTTGCGCGGACGCGGGCGCGACGTTCCGCCGGGGCCTGGGGTTCCTTGTCGCGTTTGCCATGGTGGCGCTCCTGCTGGTTCCAGCGTCGCCTGCCGTGGCCGCTGACGAGCCTGCCCTGCTGTCCTTCGAGCGGACATCGCCGGCGGTGCTCGAGGCCGGCGGCACGGTCAGTTTCAGCTTCACCACGTCGGTGCCGGTTAAGGGCATTCAGGTCGAACTGAAAGACCTGGCCGGCAGGGAGTACGCCAGATGGTTGGGTTCTGAGGGCGTCCTTTCCGGAGCGGTGACGCTGGTGGCGGCCGCCGACGCGTGGCCCAGCGGGCAAGTGCAAGTCAGCGCTATCGGCCTTGACCTCGTTTCCGGGATCGACCAGTGGTACTACCGCGACGGCAGGACCGTCCCGGCGGGCCTGACTCTTGCGCCTTCGTTCGGTTCCCTGGCCCGGCGGGACTTTGAGATCGCGAATCCGCAGCTCATATTCGAGGATCCCCGGCTGACACATCTGGGTATGGCAACGGAGGGGCCTCTCACACCGGGGCAGACCGCGAGCGTGAACTTTTCATTGGCCCAGGGCGCCAAGGAAGTGCTGTTTGTGTACGCGAGCTCCGTGGACACCTCCCAGCAGGTGTTGACCTGGCAGGGAACGGCGTCCCGCGGTCCCCTCAGCGACACCGCCTCAGCCCCGGTCACGCAGGCCTGGACGCCCGGGGGATATGAAATCGACTACGTGCGGGTGATCTACCTCGGGGGCCGCGGAGTCACCCACTACTTCCGCGACGGCAAAATTTCGCGGATTCCTGCGACTGTGCCGGTACCGTCAGCGGCACTCGCGTCTCTCACCGGCGGCAACTTCATTGTCAGCAATCCGGCGAAGGCCCTCAAGGCCATGCACAACACCGCTCCGCCCAAGGTCACCGGACCTACCACGACAGATACCCGTCTGTCTGCCGAACCGGGGATTTGGGACGCTGACACTCCCGAAAGCTTCACATACCAGTGGCTGCGCAACGGAATCGCCGTTCCGGGAGCCACGTACAGCGATTACAACTACAACAGTTCTGTCGACGGCGGTACGAAGATGTCGGTGCGGGTCACAGTCAGGGCCCCTGGCTACCAGCCTGCAACAGCAACCAGCGCCGCCGTCGGTCCCCTGCCGCGCTACATCGAAGCACAGCCGCCGGAAGTCGTCGGGGATTCTTCTGTCGGAGGCACGGTGCGCGTTGTTCCCGGCTATTCACGTGTCATTCCCGCTGGCGGCAGCCCCTCATACTCCTACGTTTGGAAGCGCAACGGCGCCGCAATCCCGGGCGCGACCCGGGGAAGCTACGTCCTCGTGGCGGCGGACAAAGGCAAAACCATTACCGTCGACCTGACCGTGGCCTACGATCCCCTCAGCAAAATCAAGGTGACCGGAAAGCTGCGCACTGTCGTCGCCAACAAGCCGAAGGCTCGCGGGTTCAACGCGGACGGCACCACGGACTTCTTCGTCCGGGACACCGCCGGCAACCTGTATCTCTACCCAACCAACGGCAAGGGCAACTGGCTGCCGCGGCAGAAGGTCGGCGTCGGCTGGAGCGGGTTCGACAAGCTGATGGCCACCGGTGACTTCAACGGTGAGCTCAACAATGACGTGATGGCCCGCGACCGGTCCGGGCGGCTGTTCCTGTACCCCGGGAACGGAAAGGGCGGCTGGCTCAAGAAGGTCCAGATCGGTGTCGGCTGGGGAGGATTCAAGGACATCATCGCGCCGGGCGACTTCACCGGCGACGGCAACAACGACATCATCGCGCGTGATGCATCCAACCGGATCTGGCTTTACCCGGGCAACGGCCGCGGCGGCTTTCTGGCCAAGTCGGTCATCGACACGGGCTGGGGTGAGATGAGTCCGATCGCAGCCTCCGCCAAGTTCTCGGGTACCAACGAGGTTGACATCATCGGACGCGACAGCTTCGGTTACCTGCGGCTCTTCCCCGGCAACGGCAAGGGGCAGTTCGCCCTCGACGCGCCGGCCTTTCACTTCCAGATCGGGCAGGGCTGGGGCGGCGTACGCCGGTTCGATGCCGCCGGAGATTTCAACGGCGACGGCGACGAGGACATCTGGGGAATCAATGGCGCCGGGGCCCTCACCATGTACTACGGCAACGGACGATATGTTTCCACGCATGGCCTGGACCACAGCTCAGGATTCAAGGGGAAGGCGGTCGTCGGCACCGGGTGGGGTGTCTTCACGGCCGTGTTCTAGACGGCCCGGGTGGGTTGGGACTAGTCGACGCCCTTGATCTTCACCACGAACACAGCTCCCAGAAGGCCGATCACGGCGGCGGCTACGTAGAGGGACACGTAGCCGCCCCAGAGGGTGACGAACGGCCACGCCAGCACGGGGGCGATCACCTGCGGCAGGGAGTTGGCGATGTTGATGACGCCAAGATCCTTGCCCCTGTCGGAAGCGTTGGGGAGCACCTGGGTAATGAGGGCGAAGTCAACGGCGAGGTAGGCGCCGAACCCGATGCCCAGAACGCTGGCTCCCACGATGCCGCCCACCCAGGTGGGGGCGAAGGCGAGGATCAGCGAGGCCAGCGCGATGATTGCGGACGATGCGATCACCAGCGGCTTGCGTTTGCCCATCCTGTCACTGAGCCTGCCGCCCACCACGCTGGTGATGATCACGAATACAGCGTAGAGACCGGTCAGCACCAGCACGCCGAAGGCGGGTTCGAGGCCGGTGGTCTCCTTCAGGTGCACTGCGTCTGCCAGAAAGAAGATCAGGTACAGGGTGACCATGTGGTTGCCGATATTGACCAGCAGCCGGGTGATCCAGGCCCAGGCGAAGTCGGGGTGCCTAAGCGGCCTGATGAACCCAAGCAGGAAGCCGGCCCAGCTCATCGGCCGGGCAGTCCCGGCCGGGAGGGGGTCGTCGTCACTCTTGGCCAGGTACATCACGACCCCCGCCACGAGGGCCGCCGCACAGAGAATGTAACCCAGCACGAAGTTTCCGCTGACGACGGCGGCAATCACCGCGCCGGCGAGGATCCCGGCGGTCTGCCCCATCGCCGCCAGGCCGCCAACGGTAGCGCGCTGGGGGACGGGAACACGGTCGGGAACGGCAGCGGTGATCGCGGCGTAGGCGCCGTTGCAGCCGGCCTGGACCAGGCACCAAAGCAACGTCATCACTGCGACGTTCGGGGCGCCCGCCAGCCCCACCAGCCCGGCCGCGCCAAGGACGGCGCCGGCCAGCACCCATGGCACGCGCCGGCCGAACCGGGACGCCGTGCGGTCGCTGAAGGCGCCAAAGAGCGGGTTGGCCACCAGCGACACCGCGGCACCGGCACCCGTGACGAGGGCGAGGATGGCTTCCTTCTGTCCGGGGTCGAAATGTTCCGCCTGCTGTGCGAGGAGCACCTGGATGGGGCCGAAAAACGCGGCATTGATGCCGAGGTTGACCAGCACCACGCCCGTGATCCAGAGGGACCTGACCCGCGCCGTCGGTTCAGCGAGCGCGGCGGACTGCCGGGTGCCCGCCAGGCCGGGGTCGGGTACCGCGCCGGGTATGTCGGACAGGCTCATAGCGGTCTCCCCCTGGAACATCGTGATGATGGAATCAGACTATCGTGGGAGCCAAGAGCCGGACCCGATTCCAGAGCCGAGGAGAACCAATGACCGCTTCGCCTGCCAATGCCGCCGTCAACACCGCCGACCTCTACGACGAGCGCGGCGACGAGCTGGACTCCATCGCCCTCCAGTTCCAGTCCCTGGGCGGCCGCACGCATTTCAGCGGCCCGGTCCGGACCGTTCGCTGCCTGGAGGACAACGCCCTCGTCAAGGCCGTCCTCGCCACACCCGGCAACGGCGCCGTCCTGGTCGTCGACGGCGCCGGCTCGTTGCGGACCGCGCTGATGGGGGACCTGATCGCGGCGAGCGCCGTGGCAAACGGCTGGGCCGGCGTCGTAATTAACGGCGCCATCCGCGACCGCGAGGCCATCGCGGAACTGCCCCTCGGCGTCAAAGCCCTGGGCAGCAATCCGCGCAAGAGCGCCAAGACCGGGGCGGGAGAGACTGACGTGGACCTGCTGATCGACGGCGTGACCATCCGCACCGGTGCCACGATCTGGTGCGACCCGGACGGAATCCTCATCGAGCGCTGAAGAACGCGCGGCGAAGCGTGAGATCTCGGCGCTTCGGTGCAATCTAAGCGCCGAGATCGCACCCCTCGGTCCACGCTTGCCCACCAAACCGGCCGGCACGAGGCAGCCGCAAAAAGATTCCGTTGCTCCGGGGAACAAAGCAGCAAGTAACATAGTTACTGAAAGCAACTATCAAATGCGATCCCCTTTCTCTTGACCCTGGAGCAGCCATGTCCAAAACCACCGCAGGACCCGCGCCCGGAGAGGCCCTGACGCAGCGGCAGACCATCACCGTCATGGTGGGGCTGATGCTCGGCATGTTCCTGTCCTCGCTGGACCAGACCATCGTTTCCACCTCCATCTACACCATCGCCAACGACCTCGACGGGCTGTCCCTGCAGGCGTGGGCCACCACCGCGTACCTCATTACGTCCACCGTCACCACGCCGCTGTACGGCAAGCTCAGCGACATCTTCGGCCGCCGCCCGCTCTACCTCGCGGCGATCATCATCTTCCTGGCCGGCTCACTGTATGCCGGCTCGGTGCACTCGATGACGGAACTGGCCATCGCCCGCGGCATCCAGGGCATGGGCGCCGGCGGCCTGCTGGCACTGGCGCTGACCATCATCGGCGACATCGTCCCGCTCAAGGACCGGGCCAAGTTCCAGGGCTACTTCATGTCCGTGTTCGGCATCTCCTCGGTGCTGGGCCCTGTGGTGGGCGGCGCCTTCGCCGGTTCGGAGAGCATCCTCGGCTTCGACGGCTGGCGCTGGGTCTTCTTCATCAACCTGCCCATCGGGCTGGCCGCGCTGGCCGTGGTGTTCCTCTACCTCCACCTGCCCGCCAAGCACGTCAAGCAGCGGATCGACTACTGGGGCGCGGCCGCCATCACCCTGGCGATCGTGCCGCTCCTGCTCGTCGCCGAACAGGGCCGCAGCTGGGGCTGGACCTCGGCTAACTCCTTCATCTGCTACGGCCTGGGCGTCCTTGGCATCGTTGCCTTCCTGCTGGCCGAACGCCGCGCCGGCGACTACGCGCTCATCCCGCTGCGCCTCTTCCGGAACGTCACCTTCGGGCTGTCCTCGCTGCTGAACTTCATCATCGGCATCGGCATGTTCGGCGCAATCGCCATGCTGCCCATGTACCTGCAGCTGGTCAAGGGCCTCACCCCCACCGAAGCCGGCCTGATGATGATCACGTTCACCATCGGCATCCTGACCGGTTCCATTACCGCCGGACGCACCATCTCGTCGTCGGGCACCTTCCGGATCTTCCCGATCCTCGGCACGGCCATCCTGACCACCGCCGCCATCGTCATGGGGCTGTCGCTTGGCGCCGACACCGAACTCTGGGTCCCCGGACTCATCGCGGTCTTCTTCGGCCTGGGCCTGGGCTTCTGCATGCAGCCGCTCACCCTCGCGATGCAGGTCTCGGTGCCCTCGAAGGACATGGGCGTGGGCACCTCCACTGCCGCGTTCTTCCGCTCCATGGGCGGCGCGGTGGGCACTGCGGTGTTCATCTCCATGCTCTTCAGCCTGGCCGCGGACAAGATCGCCAACGGCATGAAGGACGCCATGCAGAGCGCCGACTACGTCAAGGTCCTCCAGGACCCGGCCGTCGCTGCCGATCCCGCCAACGCCAAGCTCTACGACTTCTTCAAGAACGGCGCCAGCAACGACTCCCTGAACGACACCAGCTGGCTGCACTCGGCGAACCCGGTGCTCACCCGGCCCATCACCGAGGGATTTGCCCAGTCGATCGACGCTGTCATGCTCACCGCGGCCGTCCTCACCGGCATCGCCTTCCTGATCAGCTTCGCGCTGCCGAAGAAGAAACTGACGGACCCCAAGGCAGTCATGAAGGAGCCCGCGGCTGCCCACTAAGGGATTCCCCGCAGCTGCGTCACGGCAGGCACCCTTTCGGGGTGCCTGCCGTTTTGTTTCGGCGGATGTCCGGGCTTTCTGTGCCCCGGGAGGACCAAAAAGCGGCGCCCCGTGACGGCGCTTTCCGTACAACTCCCGCCTGGGGCGCCCCAACGGACGGACGACGACGGCGGGACCGCCCGCCGTCGTCGTCCTCCGTCCCGGAGTGGATCAGCGGGCGGTGACGTGGCACACTGTTAGGCGCGTGTGCGCCGGCCGACAGGGCCGGTTTCCGCAGCCGACGACGTTTGCACCGCATCCACCCACCCCCGAACCAAGGGAGAACCATGTCCACCGACAAGCAGACAACCGCGAAGATCCCCAAGCGGGTGATCTGGCTGGCGCTTGCCGGCGCCGTGGGCGGCTTCCTGTTCGGCTTCGACTCCTCCGTGGTCAACGGCGCCGTGGATGCCATGAAGGACGAATTCAAGCTTGGTGAGGCCGTCACCGGCTTCGCTGTGGCCGTGGCACTGCTGGGGTGCGCCGCCGGCGCCTACCTGGCCGGCAAGGTGGCGGACCGCTACGGCCGCATCCCGGCGATGAAGCTGGGGGCGCTGCTGTTCCTCATCAGCGCGATCGGCACCGGCTTCTGCTTCAGCGTCTGGGACCTCATTTTCTGGCGCCTGGTGGGCGGGCTCGGCATCGGCCTGGCCTCGGTGATTGCGCCGGCCTACATCTCTGAAATCTCGCCACGCCACGTCCGCGGCCGGCTCGCGTCGCTGCAGCAGCTGGCCATCACCACGGGTATCTTCGCCGCCCTGCTCTCCGACGCCCTGTTCGCCACGTCTGCCGGCGGTGCGCACCAGGCATTCTGGCTGGGCATCGAGGCCTGGCGCTGGATGTTCCTGGCCGCCGCCGTTCCGGCCGTGCTGTACGGCGTCATCGCTTTCACGCTGCCCGAGTCCCCGCGCTTCCTGGTGGTCCAGGGCAAGGAGGACCTGGCCCGGAAGGTCTTCGACTCCATCGCCCCGGATGAGGACACCGACCGCCACCTGCGCGAGATCCGCGAGGCGATCGAAGAGGACCAGCTCGCCGGCCGGAAGGGCTCCCTCCGCGGCAAGGCCTTCGGGCTGCAGGCTGTGGTGTGGATCGGCATCACCCTGTCCGTGCTGCAGCAGTTCGTGGGCATCAACGTGATCTTCTACTACTCCACCACACTCTGGAAGGCCGTGGGCTTCCAGGAGAAGGACTCGCTGACCATCTCGGTGGCCACGTCCATTACCAACATCCTGGTCACGCTCGTGGCCATCGCCCTCGTGGACAGGATCGGCCGCCGCCCCATCCTGCTGGCCGGCTCCATCGGCATGGCCGTTTCCCTCGGCGCCATGGCCCTGGCCTTCGCCTCGGCCACGGGCACCGGCTCCGACATCGCGCTGCCGGGCGCCTGGGGCCCCGTCGCCCTGGTAGCCGCGAACGTGTTCGTGATCAGCTTCGGCGCATCCTGGGGACCGCTGGTGTGGGTGCTGCTGGGCGAGATCTTCCCGGCGCGGATCCGCGCCCGCGCCCTGGGCCTGTCCGCCGCGGCCCAGTGGATCGCCAACTTCGCCATCACGCTGAGTTTCCCCGTGATGGCCGCAGGCTCGCTGCCGCTGACGTACGCCATGTACGCACTCTTCGCGGCAGCTTCATTCTTCTTCGTCTTGTACAAGGTGCCGGAGACGAATGGCATGTCGCTGGAACAGGCTGAGACCCTGTTTGTTCCGAAGGGGTCCGTGAAGGTCTGATTCCCGGCCCTGCTCCGCGCGGCTACCTTCCCGAGAGCGTCGGTGCGGCTCAGACCACGTGCGGTTCGTGGGCGGCGAGGTAGCGCCGCCCACCGGCCACCACGGCCATGGCGACAACCATGGCCGCCGCGCCGGCGAAGAACGGCACCTGCGGCCCGAAGTGCTCGCCTAACTGCGCCGCGGCAAAGGGCGCCAGGGCGCCGCCCATCCAGCGCACGAAGTTGTACCCCGCCGAGGCCACCGGGCGCGGCGAATCCGAGACGCCCATGGCGAGTTCGGTGTAAATGGTGTTGTTGATGCCCAGCAGCGCCCCGGAGACCACCACGAGCGTAACGACGGCGGGCACGGAATGGCCCGCGGCCAGCCCGAGGCCGGCAAGGTCCAGCATCAGCAGGAACAGAGTCCCGAGGAGCACTTTCGTGGCACCGAAGCGGTTCTGCAGCGGCGGGGCCACGAAGACCGAAAATACGGCGACGGCGACGCCCCAGCCAAAGAACACCCCGCCGATGCCGTAGGCGTCCATGCCAAGGATGAACGGGGTAAAGGCGAGCACGGTGAAAAAGCCGTAGTTGTAGAACAGGCCGCTGGCCGCCGTCGTCCGCAGTCCCTTGTTGCCCAGGGCGCGCAGCGGATCGGCCAGGCTTACCTTACGGGCGGGCAACGGGGTCTTCGGGAGCAGCGCGGTGAGCGCAATGAAAGCCGCCGCCATCAGCGCGGCCGTACCGAAGAACGGTGCCCGCCACTGCCAGCCGCCGAGGAGGGCGCCGAGGAGCGGCCCCAGTGAAATGCCCAGGCCCAGGGCGGCCTCGTAGAGAATGATCGCCGTGCCCGCGCCGCCGCTGGCCACACCGACAATGACGGCGAGCGCGGTGGCCACGAAGAGTGCGTTGCCGAGCCCCCATCCCGCCCGGAAACCGACCAGTTCACCGACGCTGCCGGACAGGCCGGAGAGGGAGGAAAACACCACGATCACGGCCAGCCCGGCCAGCAGGGTGCGCTTGCCGCCGATCCGCGACGAGATGAAGCCGGTGAGGAGCATGGCCACGGCTGTGATCAGAAAATAGCTGGTGAACAGCAGTGAAACCTGGCTGGGGCTGGCGTCCAGGTTCTTGGCGATGGCCGGCAGGATGGGGTCCACCAGGCCAATGCCCATGAACGCGAACACTGCCGCCAGCGCCGTGGCCCAGACCGCCTTGGGCTGTTTGAGGAATGAGGCCTTCTCTGCCTCGAGGGTGGATTGTGGTGCCGGCAGGGTGTCTGCGAGCTGGCCGTCCATGGAGGGAACTCCTAAGTGTCGCTGAATCAGTGTGGGTTCGCTTGTCAGTTTTGAAGCGTGCTGTTGATCTTTTCGATGACCGGGAGGGCGGCCGCGAGGGCACGCCTGTCGTCATCGGTGAGGGATTCGAGAATGCCGGCCATGACGGCGTTCCGCCGCCGGTTGGCGGATTCGACGGCGTCGCGGCCTTCCGCGGTCAGCACGACGCGGACCGCACGGGAATCGTCCGGATCCGCTTCCCGGCGGACGAGTCCTGCCCGCTCGAGCTTGATGATCTGTTCGGTGGCGCTGGGCACCTTGACGCCCAGGTTCCTGGCGATCTCGCCCACCCGGACGCCGTCGTCGAGCAGCATTTTGAGGGTGCCCAGCTGGGCGGCGCTGAGTTCACCGTCCGCATCGAGGCGGCGGACCAGGTACACGCTGTGCCGCAGTGCCTCGCGGAAGTCCTGGGCAAGCTCCTGCAGCTCCGGGGCGTTCTTTGATTCCATACTTAGGTATCCTAATAGTTAGGATACCTAATATCAAGAGGCGGGGATGGGCCCGGTGGTGCGCCGGACGACGAGGCTCGGCGCCACGACCGTCGAAACCGCCTCCCGCCGGCCTTGAATGCGCTCCACGAGCAGTCTGGCCGCCAGCGAGCCCATTTCGACGCCGGACTGGTCCACGCTGGTGAGGGCCACCTGCGGCAGCGACGCAGAGAAGACGTTGTCGTAGCCCACCACGGAGAACTCCTCGGGCACCTTGACGCCCGCCTCATAGAGTCCGGTGAGTACGCCGAGGGCGGCCATGTCGGTGCCGGCATGCACGGCCGTCGGCGGGTGCGGCCGCTGCAGCATCAGCTCCGCCGCGTGCTGCCCGCCGGCCTGGTGCCATCGGCCTTCGATGACGTCGATTTCACCGCCCAGCCCATTGCGGACCATCGCGTCGATGTATCCCTGGGCGCGCACCACCTGCGGCATGCCGTCCTCATTGTTCTCCCGGCCGACGTGCTTCAGATGCGAAATGCGGCGGTGGCCGAGCGCCGCGAGATGGTCCACGATCAGGGCACTGCCCGCCACGTCATCACTGGCCACCGTGTCATAGGATCCCCCCGGGCCGTGGCGGCCAAGAACGACCATGGGCGTGGTGCGGCCTATTTCTTCGAGATCCTCCGCCGTGCCGAAGGGCGCGATGAGCAGGAGCCCGTCCATTTTCCGGTCAAGCATGGCCTCGATCATCTGCCTCTGCTGGCTGAGTCCGCGGCTCGCTTCACCGATGAACACCTGATACCCGCTGACCTCAGCCTCGGCCCGGATGCCCTCAATCAGCACCGACATGAAGGTGTTCTGCAGGTCCACCACGAACACGCCCAAGGTAAAGCTGCTGCCGCGCATGCCGCGGGCCAGCGCGGACGGCCGGTAGCCCAGAGCCGCCATCGAGGCATCGACGCGGGCTTTCATTGTCTCGCTGACGCCATACGCCCCGCGGAGCACCTTCGAGACCGCCGCCCTTGAGACTCCGGCATGCAGGGCAACATCGCTGATGGTTGCCCGCTTGACCTGCTCGGACATGAATCCCCCTCCGGTGCGCACCTGCCCCTTTTTAAGAAATTGTAGACTGATCTACACAAATCCCTTGCCCTCGCCTGTGACATGCCTTACAGTGATTTTGGACGTAGACCGATCTACACAAATAACCGCCCCGCTGGCCGCATGCACGTGGAACATTTCTTGAAACGTTCCACACCAGGTAGGCCCGGGCTTTACGAGGAGGTAAAGATGACCACATCGAGCAGGCGGCCCTGGGCGTCCCTGGCCGTAGGCGTGACTGCACTCGCCGTGGCACTGACAGGCTGCGCAGGGGGAAGCAGCAGCGCCGGTGGCGGGGAATCCAAGACCATCACGTGGCTGGTCGACAACACGGAAAACACCGTCACTTACGCGGAGCAGATTGCCAAGGACTTCAACGCTGCGAACCCGAATATCAAGGTCGAGGTCGAGACGCGCCCCCAGGGCGGGGAGGGCGACAACATCGTCAAGACCCGTCTCTCCACCGGGGACATGTCAGATGTTTTCTCGTACAACTCCGGTTCGCTCTTCCACCAGATCAGCCCGGAGCAGAACCTGGTGCCCGTGACCAGCGAGCCCTACATGGCCAACGTCTCCGATTCCTTCAAGCCCGTGGTGACCGCGGGCAAGGAGGTCTACGGCGTGCCGGTGGGCACCGGCAACGCCGGCGCAGTGCTCTACAACAAGAAGGTCTACGAGAAGCTTGGCCTGTCCGTGCCCAAGACGTGGGCCGAGTTCATGGCCAACAGCCGGAAGATCAAGGACGCCGGCATCGCCCCGATCATCCAGACCTACCAGACCACCTGGACCTCCCAGCTGTTCGTCCTGGGCGACTTCGCCAATGTTGCCAAGGCGGATCCGAATTTCGCCGCCGATTACACGGCGAACAAGGCCAAGTACGCCACCGATGCCGCAGCCATCAAGGGCTTCGAGCACCAGGAAGAGGCGGCGAAGGCCGGCCTGTTCAACGACGACTTCGCTTCCGCCACCTACGCCCAGGGCCTGGAAAAGCTGGCCAACGGCGAGGGCGCGCAGTACCCGATCCTGAGCTTCGCGCTGCCGGAGATCAAGGTGACCTTCCCGGACAAGCTCAACGACATCGGCCTCTTCCCGCTTCCCGGCGAGGATGCCGCCAAGAACGCCCTCACCGTCTGGCTACCGGGCGGCGTCTACATCCCGAAGTCCACGAAGAACCTTGAGGAGGCCAAGAAGCTCCAGGCCTTCATCGCCAGCAAAGCCGGCTGCGACTCCCAGACCAAGGCCGTCGGAGCCAACGGCCCCTACCTCGTCAAGGGCTGCGATCTCCCCTCGGACGTTCCCGCGGCAGTGAAGGACATGCTCCCCTACTTCGAGGACTCGTCCAGAAACAGCCCCGCCCTGGAGTACCTCTCCCCGGTCAAGGGCCCCGCCCTGGAGCAGATCACCGTTGAGGTGGGCTCCGGAATCCGCTCCGCCAAGGACGCGGCCGCCCTCTACGACGAGGACGTCAATAAGCAGGCCACGCAGCTCACCCTGCCGGGTTGGAACTAACCTCAACACCCACTCCGCCGTCCGGGCCGCGCGCCGGCCCGGACGGCACCGACGGAGACACACCATGACAATCAAGACAGTTGCCCCCGCGCCTGCCACCGTTGCGCGGCGGGCCGAGCACCAGCCCCGCCGCCGCAAGGGCAAGTCCCCGTACCCGTACTGGTTCTATCTTCCGGCCGCGGTGGTCTACACCGCACTGTTCCTGGTCCCGACCTTCGCGTCCTTCTTCTTCAGCTTCACCCGCTGGACCCTCACCGACTTCACGTTCATAGGCCTTGACAACTTCGTCCAGTTCTTCCAGGAGCCCGCGCTTCTGAAGGGCCTGACCAACACGTTCATCTACGGCGCGGTGACCTCCACCCTCAAAGTGGTCCTGGGCATGCTCCTGGCTGTACTGCTGACCTCGCAGATCATCGCCCGCGGCTACCTCAGGTCGGTCATCTTCTTCCCCGTCCTGCTGAGCAGCATCGGCGTGGGCATCGTCTTCACGGTGCTGATGGACCCGTCCAAAGGCATGATTAACCAGGCCCTGGCCGCCGTCGGGATCGAAGGGCCGGCCTGGCTTGTCGACCCTGCATGGGCCCTGCTGTCCGTCGCCCTGGTCGACGTCTGGAAGGGTGTGGGCCTCGCCACCGTCATCTACATCGCGGGCATCGTGTCCATTCCGCAGGAGTACTTCGAAGCGGCCAAGATGGACGGCGCCAGCTCCGCCAAGAGCTTCTTCAACATCACCCTTCCCCTGGCCCGCCCGGCCACGGCGACCGTCATCATCCTCTCCCTCATCGGCGGGCTCCGGTCCTTCGACCTCATCTGGGCCATGACCAAGGGCGGCCCCGGCTTCACCTCCGACGTGATCGCCTCGGTCATCTTCAAGCAGTACCAGGCCGGCTTCTACGGCCTCTCCACAGCCGGCAACGTTGTGCTGTTCCTGATCGTCACCGCGATCATCCTGCCACTGTCCATGTTCCTGAACCGCAAGGAGGTCGAACAGTGACCACCGCATTCAAGCGCTACGGCCTGGGCGTCCTGGCCATCGCCGTCACCGTCGTCCTCTTCATCGTCCCGCTGGCGTTCATGGCACTCACCGCCGTGAAGGACCGCCGCGAGGCCGCCAAGCTGAACTTCGCCTGGCCCACCACCTTCAACTTTGTCGAGAACTTCCAGGACGTCCTCTCCGCGCGCAAGTTCATGCTCGTGACCGCCTTCATCAACAGCACCATCCTGACCGTTGCCAGCGTGACCATCCTGGTGATCCTGGCCGCCATGGTCGCCTGGATCCTGCAGCGCCGCCGCTCCCGCTGGAACGGCGTGGCGAACTTCCTCATCCTCTCCGGCCTGATCATCCCGCCCGCCGTGGTGCCCACCATCTGGGTGCTGCAAAGCATGGGGCTATTCAAGACGCTCCCCGGCCTGATCCTGATCGAGGTGGCCTTCGGCCTCTCCTTCTGCGTGATGCTCTTCCGCGCCTTCATCGCCAGCATCCCGAAGGAACTGGACGAGGCAGCGGTGATCGACGGCTGCGGCCCGGTCCGGCTGTTCTTCCGGGTCATCTTCCCGCTGCTGCGCTCCGTCATCGTCACCGTGATCGTGGTCCAGTCGGTGCACATCTTCAACGACTTTCAGAATCCGCTGTACTTCCTCCCGGGAGACGCCAACGCCACGGTGCAGCTGACCCTGTTCAACTTCCAGAGCCAGTTCACCACCAGCTACAACCTGCTGTTCATGAACATCCTCCTCATCACCGTCCCGCCGTTCGTGATGTACCTGTTCTTCAACCGCCAGATCGTCGCCGGCATGACCGCGGGCGCCGTCAAGGGCTGACCGGCAGCCCGCCGGCCCGGGCCGCCGGCTTCGGCCGCCCACCACCGGATCACACACCAGCATTCGCCGTCAAAGGCATCAAAGGAGAGCATGCGCATGTCCACCACCGTCCGACCGGTGACCTTCGAACACCTTCCAACAGCCCTCGGCATCGGCACAGGCACCCCGCGCTTGTCGTGGAAAACGAGCGCAGCGCCCGGCTGGACCCAGACCGCATACCAGCTCGCCGTCACCACCGCCGAGGGCAGCTGGCTGAGCGAACGGCTGGACTCCGCGGAGTCGGTGCTGCTTCCCTGGCCGGCAGCTCCGCTGGAATCCGGCGAGCGCGCCGAGGTGAGCGTGCGGGTCTGGGGCGAAGCGGACCAGGAGCCCAGCGACTGGAGCCCGGCCGCCGCCGTCGAACCCGGACTGCTGTCCGCCACGGACTGGATTGCCCAGCCGGTCGCCCCGGCCTGGCCCGAGGACCCGGATTCGGACCGGCGGCCGCCGCTGCTGCGGAGGTCCTTCGCGCTGCACCGTCCGGTGGTTTCCGCGCGGCTCTACGCCACAGCCCACGGGCTGTATGAAATGGAGATCAACGGCGTTCGGGTTGGCACCGACGCCTTCTCGCCCGGGTGGACCGTCTACGGGCAGCGGCTGCGGTACTACACCTATGACGTGACGGACCATCTCCAGCAGGGCGAGAACGCCCTGGGTGCCTGGCTGGCCGACGGCTGGTACCGTGGCCGGATCGGCTTCAACGGCGGCCACCGCAACCTGTACGGCGACAAGGTCGCCGTCCTTGCCCAGCTCCACGTGACGCACGACGACGGTTCCGTCACCGTGCTTGGCACGGACAGTGAGTGGAAAGCCTCCTTCGGCCCCATCCGGTTCACCGGCCTCTATGAGGGTGAAACGTACGACGCCCGCGAGCTGCCGGAAGCCTGGAACCGCCCGGGCTTCGACGACGCGGACTGGCAACCCGTCGTCGTCGTTCCCCGCGACCCGGCCACCCTCGTGGCACCGGAGGGGCCGCCGGTGCGGTGCACCGGCGAAATCCGCCCGGTGAGTGTCACCGAGTCGCCGTCGGGGAAGCTGGTGCTGGACTTCGGCCAGAACCTCGTGGGCCGGCTCCGCATCACCGTGCGCGGCGAGGCCGGAACAACTCTCACGCTGCGGCACGCCGAGGTCCTCCAGAACGGTGAGATCTACACCCGCCCGCTGCGGCTGGCCGACGCCACAGACCGCTACACGCTCGCGGGAGAAGCTGAGGAAACCTGGGAGCCGCGCTTCACCCTGCACGGCTTCCGCTACGCCGAGGTCAGCGGGTGGACCGGAGGGAACCCGGCCGAGAACATCGTGGCCAGGGTGTATCACACGGACATGGAGCGGACCGGCTGGTTTGAGAGCTCTGATCCTGAACTGAACCGGCTGCACGAGAACGTGCTGTGGAGCATGAAGGGCAACTTCGTGGACATCCCCACCGACTGCCCGCAGCGGGACGAACGGCTGGGATGGACCGGCGACATCCAGGTCTTCACGCCCACCGCGACCTTCCTCTATGACTGCTCCGGCATGCTGTCCTCCTGGCTGAAGGACGTCGCGGCCGAGCAGCTGCCCGACGGAACGGTCCCCTGGTATGTGCCAGTGATCCCGGGCGGCAACTACTGGACCCCAATCCGCCCCGGGGCGGTCTGGGGCGACGCCGCCGTCCTCACCCCCTGGAACCTGTACGAACGGTTCAACGACCCGAAGATCCTCGCTGACCAGTACGCGAGCGCCAAGGCCTGGGTGGATCTCCTGGACAGCCTGGCCGGGGACACGCATCTCTGGAACACGAGCTTCCAGCTCGGCGACTGGCTGGACCCCAGCGCGCCCCCGGAGGATCCCACCCAGGCAATGACGGATCCGAACATCGTGGCCACCGCGTACTTCGCATGGTCTGCCCTGCACCTTGCCAAGGCGGCCGGCGTCCTGGGCAAGGCCGACGACGAACTCCACTACCTGGAGCTTTCACGCGCCGTCGCCAGGGCCTTCGCCAACGAATACATCGGCCCCGACGGTCGGATGGCCAGCGATGCCCAGACGGCCTACGCCCTCGCCATCGTCTTCGGGCTGTTTCCGGATGACGAGCTGCAGCGGGCTGCCGGGCAGCGGCTGGCCAGCCTGGTCCGGGCCGCGGGCAACCGCATCGCCACCGGCTTCGCCGGCACTCCTGTAATTACCGATGCGCTCACCGTCACCGGGTCACTGGACGCCGCCTATGACCTGCTGCTGGAGAAGGAATGCCCGTCGTGGCTGTATGCCGTGAACCAGGGCGGTACCACCATCTGGGAACGGTGGGATTCCATGCTCCCGGACGGAACGGTCAACCCCGGGGAGATGACGTCCTTCAACCACTACGCACTGGGCGCGGTGGCCGACTGGATGCACCGCACGGTAGCGGGCCTCGCACCGCTGGAACCGGGCTACCGCCGCATCCTGTTCCGGCCCCAGCCGGGCGGCGGGCTCACCTTCGCGAGCGCCAGCCACGAGACGCCGTACGGGCGGGCGTCGATTGAGTGGCACAGCAACGACGGCGTTTACAGCGTGACACTTGAGGTTCCCACCGGCAGCACGGCACGCGTTGAGCTGCCGGGACGGGAACCGCACGACGTCGGGTCCGGCACCTTCGAATACACCGTGGCCCACACCGGCTAGGGCCCCGGGGCTTAGGAGCCCCGCGGCTTAGGAGCCCGCCGGGCGGTTCACGATCGCCTCCGCGTGTTCGGCAACCCAGGCGACCAGGGGCAGCATCAGGGCAGTCAGTTCCTCCCCGCGGCCGGTCAGGCTGTAGTCCACGCGGGGAGGAATGACGGGCTGGGCGTCGCGGCGGACGAACCCGTCGGCTTCGAGGGTCTTCAGTGTCTGGGCGAGCATCTTCTCGCTGATGCCCTCGGCCCGGCGGCGTAGTTCGCTCCAGCGCTGGGGACCCTCGGACAGGGAAACCAGCAGCAGCACGCCCCACTTGCTGGTGACGTGGTCCAGCACGGTCCTGCTGGGGCATCCCGCCGGGAAGATGCCGTCGGCGAAGGGAAATGCGGCGGCCTTGGCTGGGGTACTAACCTTCATGACAGTACCTTACCTGAAAGTGCGTACTCTCTTTTGGGAAGCATTACGGAATGAACGGGGTTGGCACCCATGACAGTCACCTCAGAAAGGACCATCATGACCATCGTCATCACCGGAGCCACCGGCCAGCTCGGCCGGCTCGTCGTCGAAGCCCTCCTTGAAAGCGGCCTGCCCGCGGGGCGGATCGTGGCCGCAGGCCGGACCGTGCACAGGATCGCCGACCTCGGCAAGCGCGGCGTCCAGGTCCGCAGCATCGATTACAGCCAGCCGGAGTCGCTGCGGCAGGCCTTCGCCGGCGCGGACAAGGTCCTGCTGGTTTCGGGCAGCGAGGTGGGCCAGCGCGTCGAGCAGCACCGGAACGCGATCAACGCAGCCAAGGAAGCCGGCGTCGGCCTGATCGGCTACACGAGCATCGCCAATGCGGACACCACCGCCATGCAGCTGGCCGCCGAGCACCTGGCCACCGAAGAGATCCTCCGGGACTCCGGCGTCCCGTTCGCCCTGCTCCGCAACGGCTGGTACCTGGAGAACTACACCGGCCAGCTCCCGGTTCAGGTCCAGCACGGCGCCGTATTCGGCAGTGCGGGGGACGGCCGCGTCAGCGCCGCGGCCCGTGCCGACTATGCCGCGGCGGCAGCGGCCGTGCTGCTCCGGGACGACCAGGCCGGCAAGGTCTACGAGCTGGGCGGCGACCACGCCTTCACCCTCAGTGAGCTGGCGGGCGAAGTCAGCGCGGCGTCCGGCAAGCCGGTCACGTACACGAATCTGCCCGCGGAGAAGTACACCCAGGTGCTCGTGGAGGCCGGGCTGCCGGAACCCTACGCAGCCATCCTTGCGGACAGCGACCTCGGCATCGCCCGCGGCGATCTCCTGGTTACCAGTGGCGACCTCAGCGCCCTGCTCGGCCGCCCCACCACCCCACTGCGCGAGGCCGTCCAGGCGGCCGCCGTGAGCCTCCAGGCCGGCTAGCCACAACGCTTCCTCACCTCCCGCAGGTTTCCAGGCAACGCTTCCTCACCTCCCGCAGGTTTCCAGGCAACGCTTCCTCACCTCCCGCAGGTTTCCAGGCAACGCTTCCTCACCTGACGCAGGCAGGTCTCGGCCTGTGGGACTGTAAATTTGTCGGTGTAACTCCTGAGGAAAAAGGAGAGCTCCGTGACGGATGTGACGGCCGCTGCGATTGATGCGGTGGATGAGGAACTGGTTCGGCAGCTGACGGAGCGTGCCCGGGCTGAGGGGCTGCAGTTGACCGGTGAGGGCGGTCTGCTGCAGAAGCTGACGAAGCTGGTGATGGAGTCCGCGCTGGAGGGCGAACTGGACGACCATCTCGGTTATGGCAAGCACGATCCTGCTGGGCGCGACGGCGGCAACTCCCGTAACGGCCGGCGGTCCAAGACGGTGCTGACCGAGGCCGGGCCGGTGGAAATCTCCGTGCCCAGGGACCGGGACGCGTCGTTCGAACCGCGGATCGTGGCTAAGCGGCAGCGCCGGCTGAGCGGGGTGGACGACCTGGTGCTGTCCCTGTCGGCCAAGGGCCTGACACATGGCGAGATCGCGGCGCACCTGGCCGAGGTTTATGGCGCCGAGGTGTCCAAGCAGACCATCTCCACGATTACTGACCGGGTGCTGGAGGGGATGGGCGAGTGGCAGAACCGCCCGCTTGACCCGGTGTATCCGGTGATCTTCATCGATTGCGTGAACGTGAAGATCCGCGACGGCCAGGTCGCGAACCGGCCGATCTACGTCGCCTTGGCCGTCACGGTGGACGGCACCCGGGACATCCTGGGACTGTGGGCCGGCGAGCACGGGGATGGCGAGGGCGCGAAGTACTGGCTGCGGGTGCTGACGGAGATCAAGAACCGGGGCGTGGCGGACTGCTGCATCGTGGTCTGCGACGGTCTCAA
>NZ_JBHTSL010000014.1:0-85940 GCF_042795115.1 Arthrobacter sp. NPDC056493
ACTCAACCCACTCGGCGGTCTCTTCCGGATCACGATCAGGCAGCTGGTTAGTCAACCCGCTGAGGATATGGGAGGTATCTTCTCCTGCAGCCACGGCAGCCTCGTTTCATCTTTGAATGTTGGGCTCATGTTTTCGTATTGTGAGAAAACATTCTTGCCATTCGAGATTATCCGGCGCACCGGATCTGGGTCAAACGCTGGCGCGAGTCCTGGCGGTGCCGACCGGGCCCCCGGCCGAATGGCCCGATTGTGACCGCCGAGGGCTGGGCCGCATCTTGACCCGAAGGTGATCCAGGTCATACTATGATTTCACCATTCAACAAGTTTATTTCGCGATGTGGAATAACAGCGATAATCCGATGATCCAGGATCGTCCGATCGAGGGCTCACCACCGCGAAAATCCCAGAAACTGGAGAACCAGATGCAGACGACCCCCTCTGTCGGCGTCGAAACGGACGGGCCGACGCCGCTGTCGGCCCAGCCGGTCCATCCCGCCGCCGGTGCCGACGCCCTGTTCGAAGCGGCCAGCGCCGCAGCCGGCCGCGACATCAGCCCCAGCCTCTACAACACCGACCTCGCACCCACCAAGCGGCAAGGGCGCCGCTGGACGGCCTACAGCATCTTCACCCTCTGGGCGAACGACGTGCACAGCCTCGGGAACTATGCGTTCGCCGTCGGACTCTTTTCCCTTGGCCTCGGGGGCTGGCAGATTCTGACGGCCCTGGCCATCGGCGCCGCCCTGCTCTTCGTGCTCCTCAGCTTCTCAGGTTTCATGGGGCAGAAAACAGGCGTTCCGTTTCCTGTCATGAGCCGCATCAGCTTTGGCATCCGCGGCGCCCAGCTCGCCAGCCTGATCCGCGGCGCGGTAGCTGTGGCGTGGTTCGGAATCCAGACGTTCCTGGCCTCGGTGGTGCTCCGGGTCATGCTGGTGGCCATGGCTCCGTCACTCCACGAACTCGACACGAACTCCATTCTCGGCCTGTCCACGCTGGGATGGATCTCCTTTGTGGGGCTGTGGATTGTGCAGCTCGTGATCGTCAGCTTCGGCATGGAGATGATCCGCAAATACGAGGCCTTCGCCGGTCCCATCATCCTGCTGACAATGGTCCTGCTGGCCATTTGGGTGTTCACCGAGGCACAGGGCTCGGTCCAGTGGACCGGAATCCGGGGCCTCGAAGGCGGCGAGATGTGGCGGACCATCTTCGCCGGAGGCGCCCTCTGGGTGTCCATCTACGGAACATTCGTCCTGAACTTCTGCGACTTCACCCGCTCCGCCGTGTCCAAGAAATCGATCGTTCGCGGCAACTTCTGGGGCATCCCGATCAACATGCTCCTCTTCGGCGCCATCGTGGTGGTCCTGGCTGGCGGGCAGTACAAGATCAACGGCACCATCATCGAAACGCCGTCGGACATCGTCCAGAGCATCCCCAACACGCTGTTCCTGGTCCTGGCCTGCCTCGCGATCCTCATCCTGACCGTCGCGGTCAACCTGATGGCCAACTTCGTCGCCCCCGTGTATGCCCTCACCAACCTCTTCCCCAAGCGGCTCAACTTCCGCCGGGCAGCCTGGGTGAGCGGCACCATCGGCCTGGTCATCCTGCCGTGGAACCTGTACAACAACCCGCTCGTCATCGTGTACTTCCTGGGCGGACTGGGTGCACTGCTCGGACCCCTGTTCGGCGTGGTCATGGCCGACTACTGGCTGCTCCGCCGCGGAAAGGTCAACGTCCCCGAGCTCTACACCGAGAACCCGTCCGGAGCCTACTTCTACAAGCGGGGCGTCAACCCGCGGGCCATCATCGCGCTGGTACCGGCGGCCGTCCTGGCCATCATGGTCGCTTTCCTCCCCGTCTTCGAGGCGGCCGCACCGTTTGCCTGGTTCTTCGGTGCCGGCGTCGGTGCGCTGAGCTACTACGTGATCGCCGACCGCAGGCAGCGCTTTGAGGACGTCGACGGCGAAACGATCGCCGTCGCCAGCACCCACTAACGGCTAACCCAACTGACTCGCAATAGATGTCGTTCTGGGCCTCCAAAACGACATCTACTGCGAGTCAGTTGGGCCAACCAACCCTCCAGAAGGACACCCATGCGCATACTCGTCGCGAACGTCAACACCACCCAGTCCATGACCGACTCCATCGCCGCCCAGGCCCGCAGCATCGCGGCGCCCGGCACCGAGATCATAGGGATCACGCCGCGCTTCGGCGCCGACTCCTGCGAAGGCAACTTCGAGAGCTACCTGGCCGCGATCGCCGTGATGGACCGCGTGGTCAACTACCCCGAACCGTTCGACGCCGTCGTCCAGGCCGGCTACGGCGAGCACGGCCGGGAGGGCCTCCAGGAGCTGCTGGACGTGCCCGTCGTCGACATCACCGAGGCGGCGGCCAGCACGGCCATGTTCCTGGGCCACAAGTATTCCGTGGTCACCACCCTGGACCGTGCGGTGCCGCTCATCGAGGACCGGCTGAAGCTGGCCGGCCTCGACGCGCGCTGCGCTTCCGTCCGGGCCAGCGGCATGGCCGTGCTGGAACTGGAGGAGGAGCCGGAGCGGGCTGTCGAGGCCATCATCAGCCAGGCGCTGCTCGCCGTCCGGGAGGACAAGGCCGAGGTGATCGTCCTGGGCTGCGGCGGCATGGCCGGCCTGGACGAACAGATCCGGCAGCGCGCCGGAGTGCCCGTCGTCGACGGCGTTGCGGCCGCCGTGACCATCGCCGAATCCCTGGTCCGGATGCAGCTTTCCACGTCCAAGGTGCGGACGTACGCCACGCCGCGGCCCAAGAACGTCATAGGCTGGCCGCTGGCGGGGAACAACGTTCCCGTCGTCCATTAGCCCAGCAACAACAGGAGAAGCAGCATGACCGTTCCACCCACTCCGGGACGGGTCGCCGTCGTCACCGGTGCCGGTTCCGGCATCGGGCGCGCGGTTGCCCGGCAGATGCTGGCGGACGGATACCGGGTGGCCCTGGCAGGCCGCCGTGAGCCACAGCTCCTGGAAACAGCAGACGGCCATCCGGAGGCGCTGGCCGTGCCGTGCGATGTCACCGTGCCCGACGACGTCGAGCGCCTTTTCGCCGCTGTCCTCCGGCGCTGGGGCCGGGTGGACGTCCTGTTCAACAACGCCGGCGTCTTCGGCCCGGCGGCGTCGGTGGATGAGATCAGCCTTGCGGACTGGGAGGCCACCGTGGCCGTGAACCTGACCGGCTCGGTGCTGTGCGCCGGGGCGGCTGTCCGGGCCATGAAGGCGCAGTCGCCCCAGGGCGGCCGGATCATCAACAACGGCTCCATCTCGGCCCACTCGCCCCGGCCGCGCACCGTTGCCTACGCCGTCACCAAGCACGCCATGACGGGTCTGACCAAGAGCATCGAGCTGGACGGCCGGGAGTTCGGCATCACCTGCGGGCAGATCGATATCGGCAACACGGCTACGGAAATCATGGACACCATCGGGGTTGGCTCCGGGGCGCTCCAGGCCGACGGAAGCCGCAGGGTGGAACCGATGTTCCCGGTGGAGGACGCGGCCAGGGCGGTGCTGATGATGGCCGGGATGCCGCCGTCTGCGAGCGTGGGCTCGGTGGTCATCACGGCCGCCGGAATGCCCTTCATCGGCCGCGGCTAGTTCCGTCCGACCACCCTTCCGTCAGCCCCCCTCCCTTCCTTCCGCCCGACCGCCCTTCTCTTCGAGTTTTTGTCCACATATCGCGACTTTGCCGGCCCTGAGCGGCGAATATCTGGACAAAAACTCGCCACCCGAAGTCCCGCCTGTGGATAACGTCCCGCGGGCCTCCATTTGATGCCTCAATGGAGCATGACCAGATTGTTACCGCTGCCCGAGGAAATCCGTGGCCGGCCGTTCGCCGTTCCCGAGGCGGCCGTCGCAGGCGTCCCCGGCAGCAGGCTCTTCGCCCGCGATTTGCACCGCCCAAGCAGGGGCATCCGCGTGCCCAGGTCATGCGGTCCCGACCTCCCCGCGCTCGTCCGCTCGCACACAGCCCTTGGTGCCGATGTCTTCGCGAGCCTGGTCACCGCAGCGGAAATCCACGGCGTTCCGCTGCCGCCGTGGGCGGAGTTCAGGCCCGACGACGGCGGGCCGGTGACCGCCGTCGTCGAACCTGTGCCCTGGGGCAAGAAAAGCGGACCGCATTTCCGGGAGCCCGGGCGGTTCCTTCACCTCGCCAGGGAGCGCGGCGGCACGCTTCCGCGCCGCCGCGGCATCGCCGGGCACCGCCTCAAGGTCCGCGAGGGCGACCTCGTGGAGATCGACGGCCTGCGCCTGACTTCCGTCGCCCGGACGTGGGTGGACCTCGGCTCGGTCCTGCCCATCGATGACCTTGTGGTGGCCGGCGACGCCATTGTCAGTGAACACGCCCGCCATTTCGGGCCGCCCAAGATCGCCATGGTGCCGCTGGCCGAGCTGCGGGCGTTCGTGGACGGCGCCAATGCTATCCATGGCGTGCGGAAGGCAAGGCTTGCCCTCGACCTGCTCCGTGTAGGCGTCGACTCGCCGCCGGAAAGCAAGCTCCGTCTGCTGCTGGACGACGCCGGTCTTCCGGAGTTCACGCCGAACTGCCGCGTGGACGACGTGCTCAACAGGCCGGTCTGGACGGACTTGGGCTGCCCGAGGTTCCGGACGTGCATCGAGTATGAGGGGCTCCATCACCTGACCCCGGAGCAGCAGGCGCTGGATGCCTACCGGGACCAGCGCGTGACGGATGCGGGTTGGCGCCAGGTCAAAATCAACAGTGTCGACATGGGCCACGGGCGGGACTGGGTCGTCTCGCGCGTGCGGCAGGCGCTGGGCAAGCAGGGCTGGCAGCGGTGAGGAGTTTTTGTCCAGATATCCGCCGCTGGAGAGCCCCCAAGTCCCAACAAGTGGACAAAAACTCAATTGTGACCGGCAAATGCAGTTCCGCATCGTGAAAACTTAATTTCCTCTTGCGGAATCGTGTGACCGGGGTTACGTTGGAAACAGACCCCGATCCGGGGCTGTTCCCAATTGATAGGTACAGATCAATGAAGATCCCAGATTCCTCGGCGCTGAAGGCGAGTTCGGCGCCGTCGAAGAAGAAGCCCCTGTACAGGTCGCTCTTCTTCCAAATTCTGATCGCCGTCGTGGCAGGTGTCCTCATCGGGCATTTCTGGCCGGACCTAGGCGCTCAACTGAGGCCGCTCGGTGACGGCTTCATCCAGCTCATCAAGATGATCATCGCGCCGCTGATCTTCCTCGTGATCGTTACGGGAATCTCAGCCGTTGGCGACGTCAAGGCGGTCGGAAGGGTAGGAGTCAAGGCCCTTCTCTACTTCACAGCGGCCACACTTTTCGCCCTGGTCTTCGGCCTGATTGTCGGCAACCTGGTCCAGCCCGGAGCAGGTCTGAACATCGATCCGAGCACCCTGTCCCAGGAGGCTCTCGACGCCAAGACCGGCCACGCCGTGCCGAAGGACGCAGCGGCGTTCATCCTGGACGTCATCCCCACTAGCGTCATCGGCGCGTTCGCCAACAACAGCCTGCTACAGGTCCTCTTCTTCTCCGTGTTCTTCGGCGCCGCGATCGTGGTCATCGGCCGCGAGCGTTGCCTGCCGGTCGTCAGCCTCATGGAGACCGTCCTCGAGCTCGTTTTCAAGATCATGTCCTGGATCATGAAAGTCGCGCCGATCGGTGCCTTCGGCGCGATGGCCTTCATCATCGGCCAATACGGGCTGGACACCCTGGGCACCTACGCGATGCTGATTGCCGCCTGCTATGGAGCCGCGGTGGTGTTCATCGGGCTCCTGTTCCTCGTGGCCTGGAGCTTCGCCCGGGTTCCGCTGTGGCAGTTCCTCAAGTACACCCGAGAGGAATTCCTGCTGGCCCTCGGCACCGCATCCACGGAAGCCGTGATGCCCCGCATCATGACCAAGCTGACGAATGCCGGCTGCTCCCGGGCCACCACCGGCCTGGTGGTTCCCACGGGCTACTCGTTCAACCTGGACGGTGCGGCAATCTACCTGTCCATCTCCCTGCTGTTCCTCGCCCAGGCCTTCGGCCACCATCTGGACCTCGGTCAGCAGTTGGCAGCCCTCGGTGTCCTGCTGCTGACCTCAAAGGGCATGGCCGGCGTTCCCGGCTCGTCCTTCCTGGCACTGTCGGCCACGGCAGCCGCGCTCGGAATCTTCCCCGTGGCCGGCGTGGCGCTGCTCCTCGGCGCCGACCGGCTCATGGACTCCATGCGCGTGGTGGTCAACCTGCTGGGCAACTGCGTGGCAACCTTCGTGGTCTCCAAGTGGGAGGGCCAGTTCGACCGCAGCGTCATGGTCAGGGCCTTCCGCGGCGAGATCACCAACCACGATTCCGCCGTCATGCTCGGTGTGGAGGAGGACTTCCAGGAGCAGGAACTGGAACGGATCAGCGGAGGCGGGCAGGCGTCGCCCAAGTTCCGCGGCGGCCCGAACCCCGGTGAGATGCCCGAGTTTCAGATGAGCAGGCCGTCGGCAGCCATCAACCACGAATAACGTACGGAGTTTTTGTCCAGATATTGGCCGCTAGAGGCCCGTAAAGTCGCGACAAATGGACAAAAACTCCAAAGATAGGCGGCGGGATCCCGTCCGGGCTGAGCAGTTCAGCCCGGACGGGGTCCTTCCTCTTAAAGCTTCCCGGCGGCCCGCTGTTGACAAATAGGGCGGGGTTCAGAGGGGGAGCAGGGCGGACAGGTCTGCCCGCAGGCCGGACGCGGCCACGCGCCCGGCCTCGACGGCGTCCGCCCAGCTCAGCCGGCCGGTCACCATCGCCAGCCAGGTGGCTGCGTCGCACTCGATGACGTTCGGGGGCGTGCCGCGCGTGTGTCGCGGACCCTCCACGCACTGCGTGACGCCGAACGGCGGCACGCGCACCTCCACCGAATTCCCCGGCGCCCGGGCGGTGACCTCCTCCAGGGAGTAGCGGACCGCCGTCGCGATCACCGAACGGGGCACGGCCGGAAGCGTCGGGGCAGCGTCCGACGGCGGGACGGCACCTGCCGCCCATTCGTTCAGGGCCGCTTGGCCGTCGGCCGGGTCAATTCTGCGGCGCGCAACAGCCACCGTAACCTCCTTGAAAGCTCAAAGTACGTTAGTCCAGCAATGCCGAGACAGCGTGGCCCAGGCGGATCTTGCCGACGGGGCGGCCGCCGCCAAGGACCGGCTCCACCACCTTTTCAAGCACGCTCGAGACTCCCGGTATGTCGACGGCCCCGCAGGCGGCCAGCAGGGTCAGTCCGACGAGCGACGTGGCCCGGAGGTTGCCGTCGAGCATCTTGAGGGCCACGGCGACCCCCTGGGCCGTGGCCATGACCAGGATGCCTTCGGCGCCGATCTTGGCGATGACGTCCAGCTCCTCCATGACGATGGTGTTGGCTTCACCCCTGCCCTGGACCGCCCATGGGTAGTCCAGCATGGATGTTGCGATGGTGGCGGCGCGGGCGTTGGCGGATTTGTCGGAGGGGGCCTTGGCGAGCAGGGAATAGGCGCGGGCCAGGCCCGTCAGCGAAATGGCCGCAACCGGCGCTCCGCAGCCGTCGATGCCCAGGTGCGCGATCTTCTCGTCGGAATACTCCTCGATCACTGTTCGGATGCGCTGCTGCAGCGGGTGGTTGGGTTCCAGGTAGCTGTGGGTGTCCCAGCCGTTTTCGGTGCACGCCCACAGGAACGCCGCGTGCTTGCCCGAGCAGTTGAAAGCCAGCCGCGACTTGCCCCGCTCGGACCGGGTCAGCCATGTCCGTGCGGTCTCGTCCTGCGGCCACGCGGCGGGGCACTGCAGCTGGTGCTCCTTGACGCCCGCTGCCTTGAGCATGCCTTCGACGACGTCCATGTGGTCGAGTGATCCGGTGTGGCTGGCGCAGGCGAGTGCCACCTGGGCGCCGCGGAGCGGAACGCCTGACTGCATGGCCGCCAGCGCCTGGAGCGGCTTGAGCGTGGACCGGGCCATGATGGGGGTGGTGATGTCGCCAAGCTGGGTGACCACGTGGCCGTCCGCGGCGAGGACCACGGCCGACCCGATATGGCGGGACTCCACGAATCCGCTTCGTTCAACCACTGCGAGTTCGACGGCGGAATCCACAGTGAACGTGGCGTGCGAATTTAGGGCCATGGCCCCAGTCTATGGTGCGGTAGGGGCATTCCCCGGGAGCCCCCAGGTGCTTGTGGCGGGATAAAACGCGTGCAATGTTCCGCTGAACCGCCTATGCAACCGTCACCATGACCGACTGCCAGCCTGAGGCGCCGTCGGGCACGGGATCGGCGCGCTTCTCCGTCTGCACCTCGCCCGTCCCGTCGGTCGCGCGCACCTTGATGTAGTGCGGGCCGGGCTTGGCGTCCCAGGCGAAGGACCACTGCCGCCACGTGTCCACGGAAGCCTCGGCCGAGAGCACCGCCTCGGCCCAGTCCCCGCCGTCGATCTGCACCTCGACCTTGGTGATGCCCCGGGTCTGAGCCCACGCGGTGCCGCCGATGGCCACTTTCCCGGCAGGCACCGTGGCGAAGGATTTGGGCACCTCCACCCGGGCCATCGTCTTGATGGGGCCGCGCTCCGACCAGCCGCGCTGGGTCCAGTAGGCCTTGCTGTCGGCGAAGCGGGTCACCTCCAGATCCACCACCCACTTCGTGGCGGACACGAAGCCGTACAGTCCGGGGACCACCATGCGCACGGGGTAGCCGTGTTCCACCGGCAGCGGCTCGCCGTTCATGCCAATGGCGAGCATGGCGTCGCGGCCGTCCTGCAGGACCTCCAGCGGTGTGGAGGCGCTGAAACCGTCGACGGAGGTGGAGAGCACCATGTCCGCGCCGGCGGTGGGCCTGGCCCGCTTGAGCACTTCGCGGATAGGAAGCCCCAGCCATTTGGCATTGCCGGCGAGGTTGCCGCCTACCGGATTGGAGACACAGGTGAGGGTCACATGGGACTCGATCAGCTCGGCGTCGAGCAGGTCCTGAAAGGTGAGCCGGACCTCCTGCTCCACGAGCCCGTGCACGCGCAGCTCCCACTCCTCGGCCTTGATCTCCGGGACGCTGAGGGCGGTGTCGATCCGGTAGAAGTCCCTGCCGGGCGTCAGCCACGGCGTCACACCGGGTGTCGCCGACTGCACTCCGGCGGGCACGGCGGCTGCGGGCCGGGCCGGCGCCGGCAGCCGGAGGGACTCCCGTGCCTGGGCCACACTGCTGCGCGCGGCACTGAGCAGCCGGCCTCCGGTGGCGGCGATGCCTGCGGCAGCCACGGTGAGGCCGGTGGCCGCGAAGAAGGCCCGCCGGGAGGTCGCCGGGCGCTCCGGGGCCTTGGCCGCGACGTCGGCAGGAGCATCAGGAAAGGCCCGCAGCCGCCACAGCCGCGCCACCAGCAGTCTTAGCACCACCAGCCCGGCCACCGTTCCCGCCAGCGTGGGCACGGCATCCAGCGGCCTGACACCTGCGCGGGTCACCACGCTGGCCACGATCACCGCGCCCATGAACAGCACTCCGGCAACGCCCAGCGCCCACTTCCGGTACGCCACCACGCCGAGCACGCACGCCAGCACCACAATCGTCAGGCCCATCCCTGCGAAGAGCGCAGCCTTGTCATTGGTGCCGAACGTCGCAATCGCGAAGTCCTTCAGCCACGGCGGCGTGAAGTCAATGAACGTCGAGCCCAGGGCAATCAGGGGAGTGGCGCGGGCGGTAAAAAACGCCCCCGCCAGTTCCGCAACGGAAAGAACGACGGCGGCGGCGGCCACCCCGGCCAGGGCCGCCAGTGCAGCCGGTCCGCTGAGCCACCTCATGAGCTTCTTCATGACCATGGTTCGTAGCGGGTGCGTACGCGGATGGCCGGGTCCCAACTGAGGGCCGGGCCTCAGCTTAGGAGCCAGCACGGTGCACAAAGTACCCTTGGAGACTGTGAAGGTACTTGTCATTGGCCCCGGTGGCCGCGAACACGCCATTGTCCGCTCCCTCCTTGCCGACCCCAACGTTTCGGAAGTCCACGCGGCTCCGGGCAACGCCGGCATCAGCAAGCTCGTCCCCACGCACGCGATCAACGGGAACGATCCGGACGCAGTGGCGGCGCTCGCCACCCGGCTCGAGGTCGACCTGGTGGTCGTTGGTCCCGAAGCCCCCCTCGCCGCCGGTGTTTCCGACGCCGTGCGCGACGCCGGCATCCCGGTGTTCGGCCCCAGCAAGGCAGCCGCCCAGCTCGAGGCCTCCAAGGCCTTCGCCAAGCAGGTCATGGCCGAGGCCGGCGTTCCCACCGCCATGGCGCTGGTGGCCGCCAACGCTGACGAGGCAGCCGCGGCGCTGGACACCTTCGGTGCCCCCTACGTCGTCAAGGACGACGGCCTGGCCGCCGGCAAGGGCGTGGTGGTCACCAACAACCGGAACGATGCCCTGGCCCACGCCCAAAGCTGCTTCGACGCCGGCGGAACCGTCGTCATCGAGGAGTTCCTGGACGGACCCGAGGTCTCCGTGTTCGTCCTGTGCGACGGCCGCAACACCGTGGCCCTGTCCCCGGCGCAGGACTTCAAGCGCATCTACGACAACGACGAAGGCCCCAACACCGGCGGCATGGGCGCCTACACCCCGCTCGACTGGGCCCCCGAAGGCCTCGTCCAGGAGGTCATCGACCGCATTGCCCAGCCCACAGTGGACGAGATGGCCCGCCGCGGCACCCCGTTCGTGGGCGTGCTGTTCGTCGGCCTGGCGCTGACCAGGCGCGGCACCCGCGTCATCGAATTCAACGTCCGCTTCGGCGACCCCGAAACCCAGGCCGTCCTCGCCCGGCTCAAGACGCCCCTCGGTGCCCTGCTCCTGTCCGCCGCCAAGGGCGAACTGGACCAGGCAGAAGAGCTGCGCTGGTCAAAGGACACGGCAGTCGCCGTCGTCGTTGCCTCCGAAAACTACCCTGACACCCCGCGCATGGGTGACCGCATCCGCGGGCTCAAGAAGGTGGACGAGCTGGACGGCGTCCACGTGATCCACGCCGGAACCAAGCTCGACGACGAGGGCAAGGTGGTCTCCGCCGGCGGCCGCGTGCTGGCCGTGGTTGCGCTGGGATCCGACCTCGTCGAAGCAAGGGAAAGGGCGTACGACGGCGTGGAGCTGGTTCAGCTCGAAGGCGCCCAGTTCCGCACGGATATCGCAGGCAAGGCCGCACGCGGTGAAATAAAGGTATCGGCCGCCGCCGCGGCCCCGTCGGCTGCCAAGGCCGGCTCCGCTTCGGAAGAGAAGGCGTGACAGTGGCTGAACAGGAAGGCCCCCGCGGCCTGGACACCCCGCACACCGAGCTGCCCGGATGGAGGCACGTCTACTCGGGCAAGGTCCGTGACCTGTACGTCCCGGCCAGCGACTCCATCGACGAGCAGTTCGGTCAGGAATGCGTGCTGGTGGTGGCGAGCGACCGCATCAGCGCCTTCGACCACGTGCTCAGCAGCGAGATCCCGGACAAGGGACGGGTCCTGACCCAGCTGAGCCTCTGGTGGTTCGACCAGCTGGATGTTGAGCACCACGTCCTGGCGTCCACCGCGGAGGACGGCGTGCCGGCAGCAGTCGAGGGCCGGGCCATGATCTGCAAGAAGCTGGACATGTTCCCGGTGGAGTGCATCGCCCGCGGCTACCTCACGGGCTCGGGCCTCGTAGAGTACCGGCAGTCCGGCACCGTCTGCGAGATCCCGCTGCCGGAAGGCCTGATGGACGGCTCCCGCCTGGAGCACGCCATCTTCACGCCGTCCGCCAAGGCCGAGGTGGGCGAGCACGACGAAAACATCACGTACGACGCCGTCGTGTCCATGGTGGGAGACGACATCGCCGCGCGCCTGAGCGAGCTGACCCTGGGCATCTACACCAAGGCGGAGGAGATCGCCCGCGGCCGCGGCATCATCCTGGCCGACACCAAGGTGGAGTTCGGCTACGACGTCGTGAACGGCGCCATCACGCTGGGCGACGAGGTCCTGACGCCGGACTCCTCCCGCTTCTGGGACGCCGCCACCTATGAGCCCGGCAAGGCGCAGCCCTCCTACGACAAGCAGTTTGTCCGGGACTGGCTGACGTCCGCCGAATCGGGCTGGGACAAGGCCTCCGACACTCCGCCGCCGGCCCTGCCGGCCGACATCGTGGAGCGCACCCGCGCCCGTTACGTCGAGGCGTATGAGAAGCTGACCGGCCGCACGTTTAGCTAGCAGACGCAAAAGGCGCCCCGGGACGGGAGTCCAGGGGCGCCTTTTTGTGCCTGCTGCCAGCTGGCTTCGGGCCCTAGCTGGCCTCGGGCCCTAGCTGGCCTCGGCTGCCGCGGCGCGGCGCTGGGCGAGACGGATTTCCAGCACGGCGTCGAGGGCCTGCTGGACGCGGTCCGGCGCACCGGCCGCGCTGAATTCCTTCTGCGCCTCCTCCAGGTGCACCAGCGCCTCATCAGCTTCGCCCGCGGCCTTCAGGGACTTGCCGAGGAGCAGCGAGACCTCGCCTGCCGTGTGCCGGGCCAGGTCCGCGCGTTCGGCGTGGATGTCGCGGAGCTTCTGCACGGCTGCCACGATGTCACCGGTCAGATAGAGCCAGCGGGCGCGGATGAATGCCACCTCCAGCTGGTCGGTTTTGTTGCCGCCCACAATGGACAGCGCGAGCTCGGCCCGTTCAATGGCTGAAAGGGTCTCCGGCTCGACGATTCCGGAGGAGAGACGGACGGCGGCTGACGCCTTGTTGAAGCGGGCCCAGAGCTCGATGTCGTTGGCGGGGGAGAGCAGCTTGGCGGCCCGCTCGTGGTGCTTGATGCCCTCCGGGTAGTCGTGCCGCATGAACGCGACATTCCCGATCACCCAGGCCACCTCGCCGGCGAGCTGGGACATCGAGTGCTCATCCATCTGCTCGTTCATGTCCTGGCAGTACTTCCAGGCCTCGTCCAGCCTGCCGCTCTCGGCCAGGGCACCGATCAGCGCACGGAGCGCGCCGATGATCAGCGTTGAGCCCTTGGGTAGCTGCGCACACAGCTCCACCGCCTTTTCGGCATGTTCGACGGCGGTGCTCAGCTGCCCCTGTCCGTGGCACAGGGCGGCGAGCATCTGGCGCGCCCGGACACCGAGGCCGGCCGATTCGGTGGCCATGGGGTGCTCGGACAGGTGCTCCATGATCTTCTGGCATTCCTTGAGCTGGCCCTGCTTCATGAGGCATTCGGCCTGCATGTAGGTCATGTTCCACCAAGCGCTGGTGTTCTTGCCGTCGAGGGCGATCCGGGCCGCGTTGGCGGCGTGCTCGGCAGCGAGGGCGTAGTCGCGCAGGTCCCAGGCCTGCCGCGCGTACAGTCCGGCCAGCACGTATTCTGCGTCGCTGACCGAGATGGGCTGGCTCCACGCCTCGAGCGCCTTGGGCGCGAGCTCCAGCCTGCGGGCGAGCTCTTCGATGACGTCGGCTGTGGGTTCCCGCCGGCCGGTCTCCAGCAAGGAAATGTAGCTGGGGGAGTACAGGTCTTTGCCCAGCTCGGCCTGGGTCAGTCCGCGCTCCAGCCGCTCTGCGCGGAGCTTCTCCCCGAATCCGTTACCCACTGGGGTTCCTCCTATTCCGGACAGCCGTTGTACAGAATGCTTGACACCCTCTGTGGAAAACATTTTACAATGTATGTCAACAAGGACTGTGCTGACTTGGTAACGAATCCGACTCGTATTGAGGAACTCTCACATGTTGAAGAAGATAGCAGCCGCTGCCGTTCTGGCGGGGGCCCTCGCATTTTCTGCTGCGGCTCCCGCCGTTCTGTCTGCAGGCTCGATCGCGGACAACGCAGGCACCTCGGTTGCCATTGGCAACTGGCCGGATCCGATGGGCGTCAAGGACGTGAACAAGACCACTATCGGCAATTGGCCTGATCCCATGGTGTCGGAGACCACCATTGGCAATTGGCCCGATCCCATGTAAACAGCTTCCATGAGGAAAACGGCTCCGGAACATGCGCACATCATGTTCCGGGGCCGTTTTTCTACCTAAAACAGCAGCCGTAACTAAGGAGTGGGGACCATGACGCGGACAGCGACCGACGGCCAGCAGCGGGCCTTTTTTCTCTGGACCATCGCCGGCACGTCACTGATCGTGGCGGCCGCGGCCGGTGCCGCAATAGTTGAGGTGTTCACGGGAACGGCCGACGCCGGAACTTTCGTCTGGGGGATGATCGGCATGGCGGCGCTGCTGGAGTCAATGGTGCTTTTCGCCGTCGGCCTGCGTCTGCGCCACCGGTATCTGAACCAGGTCCAAAGCTACGACAGCCGCGGCGATTACCTGCCGGACGACGGATCCCGCCGGCCGAAGATACCCCTGCTCGGCGACGGGCAGGCGACGCCAAACATCACCAACCAGAGCCTGGGCGGAAACTGAAGAATCAGAAAGAGGGCCTCCCCTGGGGAGACCCTCTTTCTGTTTTGGTCGGGATGACAGGATTTGAACCTGCGACCTCTTCGTCCCGAACGAAGCGCGCTACCAAGCTGCGCTACATCCCGATCCGTTGCTGCGAAAGCAACTGAACAAGGATATCCGATACCTGGCCAACATGTGAAATCGAGTCCCGGAAGGCCCGCCCGGGCTCAGACCAGCGAGTCCTTCCAGGCGCTGTGCAGCCGGGCGAAGCGGCCGTTGCCGCCGATCAGTTCTTCGGGTGTTCCGTCCTCCACCACCTGTCCGTCGTGGACCACGAGCACCCTGTCCGCGGTTTCCACCGTGGACAGCCGGTGGGCGATGATCAGCGCCGTGCGGGCTGTTCCGCGGGGCACTCGGCCGCCGGACGTTCCGGTGCCGGACGGGCCGTTGCCGTCCATGCCGCGCAGCAGCCCGGCGAGACCGCCCTGCACGAGCCGCTCGGAGGGGATGTCCAGCGAGGACGTTGCCTCATCCAGGATCAGGACCGCCGGCCGGGCGAGGAACGCGCGCGCAAAGCTGATCAGCTGGCGCTGGCCCGAGGAAACGCGGCCGCCACGCTTGTTGACGTCGGTGTCGTACCCCTCGGGGAGCTCCATGATGAACTCGTGCGCACCCACGGCCTTCGCTGCCGCCTCGATCTCCTCCCGCGGGGCGTCCGGCCTGCCGAGGGCGATGTTGTCCGCCACGGAACCGCTGAACAGGAAGGCCTCCTGGGTGACCATCACGATGTTCCGCCGCAGGTCCGCGGTGGCGAGCTGCCGGATGTCCACGCCGTCGAGCATCACCGCGCCGGCGGACACGTCGTAGAAGCGGGCAATCAGCTTGGCCAGCGTGGACTTGCCGGCCCCCGTCTGGCCCACCAGCGCCACGGTCTGGCCCGCGGGGATGGTGAGGTTCAGTGCGGGGATGACGAGCGGGCCGCTGCCGTAGCGGAACTCGACGTCCCGGAATTCGAGGGCGCCGCGCGCGTCGACGAGTTCCACCGCGTTCCGCGGCGGGCGCACCGTGGGGACCTCCTCGAGCAGGCCGGAGACCTTCTCCAGCGCGGCCTGTGCGCTCTGGAAGGAGTTGTAGAACATGGCCATCTGGTCCACGGGCTGGAAGAAGCGCTTCGTGGAGAGCATCAGGGCCAGCAGAACGCCCACGGCCAGGTCACCGGTCAGCACCCGGAAGCCGCCGGACAGCAGCACGGCGGCGACACAGACATTGCCGATCAGCACCAGGCCAGGCTGGAAGACGCCGTTCAGGTTGATGGAGCGGACGGTCGCCTGCCGGTAGTCCTCGGCCAGCTCGCCATAGCGTCCGGCGTTCTCGCGCTCCTTGCGGAAGGCCTTGACCGCCCGGATGCCGGTCATGGTTTCGATGAAGTGCACGATGAGCCTGGCTGACACCACCCGGGACTGGCGGAACGCAATCTGGGAGTGCTTCTGGTACCAGCGGGCCAGGAGGAACATGGGCACGGCCGCGGCCAGAACCACCAGTCCGCTGCGCCAGTCGAGGGCGAAGACGGTGACAGCGGTGAACGCCATGAACAGGGCGCCCGAGGCGAGCGAGCTGACTCCTGAATCCAGAAGCTCCCGCAACGCTTCGAGGTCCGAGGTTTGCCGGGCGATGATCCGGCCCGAGGTGTACTTTTCGTGGAATTCGAGGCTGAGCCGCTGGGTGTGGCGGAATACCCACAGCCGCAGGTCCAGCAGCATAGCCTGGCTGAGCTTCGCCGTCGAGGTCACGTAGAGGGCGGTCAGGCCGGCCGCCGCCACTGCTGTGACGAGATAGCCGACGCCGGTCAGCACCAGAGGGAGGCTGTTGCCCGCGCGGAGGGCGGGCAGCGCGTGGTCGATGCCGAACGCGATCAGCGCCGGGCCGGCCACCCGGGCCGCCTGCGACAGGACCACCGTGGCGATGGTGAGCCAGAACCGCAGCCGCACCGGACGGATCAGCGAGCCCAGCAAGGCGAGTGACCGGCGTCGTACTGCTTTGCTGTCGCTCCTGCTCAGGTTGGCGTTGTCCTCGTTGGCAGTGCCGAATGCCGTGGTACTCACCGGCTGACCTCCTCTGCGTCGTCGAGGGCCGACAGCTCGGAGTCCAGGTCGCGCGGCTCCGTTTCCAGGCTCGCGATCACGTAACGGTAGTGGCTGTTCCCGGCCAGCAGTTCGGTATGGGTTCCGACGGCGCCGATGCGGCCGTCCTCCAGCAGCGCCACCCTGTCGGCCAGGGCAACGGTGGACGGCCGGTGGGCGACGATGAGCGTGGTGGTGCCGGCCAGCACCTCCCGCAGCCGGTTTTCCACGAGCTCCTCGGTGTTCACGTCCAGCGCGGACAGCGGATCGTCCAGGACCAGCACGGAGGGCCGCGCAGCGATGGCCCGCGCCAGGGCGAGGCGCTGGCGCTGCCCGCCGGACAGGCTGAGGCCCTCCTCGCCGATGAGGGTGTCCAGCCCTTCGGGCAGCGAATAGGCGAAGTGCGCCTGCGCCGTGTCCAGGGCCTCCGCCAGGATTTCCTCCCGGGTTTCGGTGCCAGTGTCCTGGACACCGAGCAGCACGTTGTCGCGCACCGAGCTGGAAAAGAGGGTGGTGTCTTCGAAGGCCACAGCCACGAGGGTACGGAGCTCCTCGACGCTGAACTGCCGCAGGTCCACGCCGTCGAGCTCGATGGAACCCGAAGTGACGTCGTAGAGCCGGGGCACCAGCTGCAGCAGTGCGCTCTTGCCGCTGCCGGTGATGCCCACCAGCGCCATGGTCTCGCCCGGACAGATGTCCAGCCGGACGTCCTTCAGGACGGGTTTGTCCGGGGCGTCGTCGAACGCGAACGTCACGTTGTTGAAGCTCAGCGCGCCTTTGACGTCGGCCGGGCGCCGGGGTTCCGGTGCGCTGGTGATGGTGTTTTGCGAGTCCATGACCTCGAAGTGCCGGTCCAGCGCCGTTTTCGCCGTCAGCGCCATGGCCAGCAGCATCCCGGAGAACTCCACGGGCGCCGCGATGACCGCGGCGGTGGCGAAGAAGGCCACGAGCGAGCCGATGCTGAGCTGGCCGCCGGCGGCCAGCAGAATGCCCGTGACCAGCCCCGCACCCAGCGCCAGCTCGGGCAGGAGCGTCACCACCATGCTGAAAACGGCCTGGTGCCTGGCCTTGGCGATCTCCGTCTGGCGCAGTTCCTCGGCCTGGCCGTTAAAGGTTTCCAGTGCTTCGCGGCTGCGGCCGAAGGCCTTCAGCACGCGGATGCCGTGGACGGATTCTTCAACGGTGGTGGCAAGGTCGCCGGCCTGGTCCTGGCTGCGCCGGGCAACCTTGCTGAATCGGGTCCGGAAACGGAAGCCGTAGACCATCACCGGCCCCGCGGCGGCCAGGAAGATCAGCGCCAGCTGCCAGCTCATGGTGAACATGACGACGACGCCGATCACCACCGTCAGTGTGGTCACCACCAGCATGATGGCCCCGAACGCCATCCAGCGCCGGATGAAGTTAAGGTCAGTCATGGCACGGGAGAGCAGTTGGCCCGAGCCCCAGCGGTCGTGGAAGGCGACGGGGAGGTCCTGGAGGTGGCCGTAGAGCGAGACCCGCATCCGGGTCTCTACGGTGGTGGCCGGGTTGATCACGAAGGTGCGGCGCAGCGCAACCAGCAGGGCTTCGGCGACGCCCAGGGCCAGGATCAGCGCCGCGGAGCTCCAGACGGCGTCCGAGGTTGCCCCGGGCCGGAGGGAATCGTTGATGAGCACGCGCAGGACCTGCGGGATGGCCAGGGCAACGACGCTGGCCAGGAGCGCGGACAGCAGGCCTGCCACCAGCCGCGGCAGAACCGGCTTCACATGCGGATAGAGACGGCTGACGGATCGAAAAAATGAACTCTGCTTGGCCATGCCCGCTTCTTGAACGTGATGTAGTTTCCCGTAGCAACTACCCTATGCCATGGCTGGCACGCTTCACAGGTGACTTGTCACCGGAGGACCAACAGCTCCCGCCGGCGACAGCCGGCGGGATAGCGGCGGGCGGGACGTCAGGCGCGCGGGGTGAGCGTCAGCAGGACGGCCTCGGGCCTGCAGGCGATGCGGACCGGCGCAAAGCGCGAGGTGCCGATCCCGCCCGAGACGTTGACCGGCGTCGTGCTTCCGTTGCTGCTCCAGTCGTTGAGGCCCTTGGCCCGCCAGGTGGGGATGTCGCAGTTGGCGACGACGGCGCCGTACCCAGGGATGCACAGCTGGCCGCCGTGCGTGTGGCCGGCCAGAAGAAGGTCCGCGCCGTCCTCGGTGAAGTGGTCCAGGACCCGCTGGTAGGGGGCATGGATGACGGCGATGCGCAGGTGGTCCTTGGCGTTCTGGCCCCGGGTGCCGCGCGGCCAGCCGGCGTAGCGTTCGCGGTTGAGGTGCGGATCATCCACGCCCGAGAAATCGAACCGCATGCCGTTCAGGACCACGGACTGGTGCCGATTGGTCAGGTCAATCCAGCCGGCCATGCCGAAGCCGGAACGCAGGCGGGGCCAGTCAAGCTCCTGGGTGTCGCGGCGTGCCTTGGAGGGCCCCACCAGATAGGCGGCCGGGTTCTTCAGCTTGGGGGCGTAGTAGTCGTTGGAGCCAGGAACAAACACACCCGGGAATTCCAGGAGCGGCGCCAGCGCGTGGAGCAGCGGGTCCACGGCCTTGGGGTGGCTGAGGTTGTCACCCGTGTTCACCACCAGGTCCGGCCTGAGTGCCGCCAGCGACTGCAGCCACTCGGCCTTGGCCTTCTGACCCGGTACGAAGTGGATATCGCTCAGGTGCAGGATCCGGAACGGTGCCCTGCCTGCTGGGAGGACCGGGACGGTCTCCTCGCGGATGACGAACTGGTTCTTCTCCCACAGCCCGTAGGCCGTGGCGGCGAGGGCGGCCGCCGTCCCCGCGCCTGCGGTGACGGCAAAGCCGCGCCCGATGCTACGGACGCGGCTTGCCACGCGTGAAAGGTCAGCCACGGTCAGCCGTTCCCCTTATTGCCGTTGCCGTTTCCGTTATTACCGCTGTTGTTATTGCTGTTGCCCCCGGTGCTTCCGCCGGTGTTGCCACCGGTGTTGGCGCCGTTGTTCCCGCCGGTGTCTCCTCCGGTCGAGGGATTGTTCGGGACCGTGGGCTCGAACTGGGGGGTGCCGTAAAGCAGGTTCGACGGCGGTTCCGGGAAGGGTTCCGTGCCGTAGCCCGGCGCAATCTGGGACATGAAGTTGGAGAACATCGGCCCGGCGATCATGTAGCCGTCGATGCCGGTGTAGAACTTCCCGTTGATGGTCACGTTCTGGCCGGCGCGCTGCTGGCTGCCGAGCGGGTCACCGAACCACGCTGCCGTCGCGAGGCCCGTGGTGTGTCCGACGACCCAGGTGGAGCCGTTGTTGTTGGAGGTACCGGTCTTGGCCGCGATGGGGAAGTTGGTCTGTGTGGAGATCCGCGGCTCGATCAGGGAGCCGGAGCCCTCGTTCAGGACCTTCTGCAGTGCGTAGTTCACGCCGCGCGCCACCTCGGGCTTGAGGGCGTCCCGGCAGGCCGGGGACTGCGCCGGCAGCTGTGCGCCGGTCTGGTCGGTCACCGAGGTGATGGCGATCGGGGCACAGTACTTGCCGTCGTCGGAGAACGTGGCAAAGGCGCTGGCCATGGTCAGCGGAGCTGTCTGCCGCGAACCCAGCAGGTTACCGATGGTGGTCATGGTGATCTTGGGGTTCGGATCCACCACCGCGTTGGTGTCCTTGTCGCGGATGGGCAGGCCTTCGTGCAGCCCGACGGCGTCCACGACCTTCTGGATACCGCACAGGTCAAGCTGCGCAGCCGAGGCGAACGTTGCGGTGTTGATGGAGTTCTTGAGGCCGTCCAGCACGGTCATGGGGCGGTAGTAATTCTCTTCGGCGTTCTGCAGGTCCTCGGTGCCGTTCGTGCTGTCATACCAGCCCACTGTCGGAGTGGAACAGGTGTTCTGCCACGGGAAGTCCTGCGGGTACCGGCGCTGGGCGGCATTGACGATGGTGTTCATCGATTTGCCTTCATTCAGCCACTCGGCAAAGGTGAACGGCTTCATGGTGGAGCCGGGCTGCGCGCCGCCGAGGCCGTTCAGGTCATTGCCCTGGTCGTCGTACTGGTCCACGCTGAAGTTGATCTGGGAATCGAATTTGCCCTTGCCCGCAAACCATGAGGTGTTCTGGGCCATGTTGGTGATCTTGCCCGTACCCGGTTCAACGGACACCAGCGCAGCGCCCCACTTGTCCGGGTTCGAGCCGGCTGCAGAGTTCACCTGGTCCTGCGCCGCTTTCTGCGCCTTCGGGTCCAGGGTGGTCTTGATGGTCAGACCGCCGCGGAACACCTTCTTCTCGCGCTCGGTCGCATCTGCACCGTAGGCCGGGTTGTTCAGCAGGAGGTGCAGCACGTAGTCGCAGAAGTAGGGGGCGGTGGGCGAGTAGGCGCAGCCCTGCCGCGCCGGGGTCACCTTCGGTGTCACGGGGGCGGCAACTGCGGCGGTGTACTGGGCCTTGGTGATCTTGTTGTGGGTGAGCATGGCGCTCAGCACCAGGTCCCGGCGCTTCTTCGCGTTGTCCGGGTTGGTGATCGGGTCGAAGGCCGACGGGCTGTTCACGAGGCCGGCAAGCAGCGCGGCCTGGGGGAGCGTCAGGTTCTTCGCGGTGGTGCTGAAGAAGAACTTGGAGGCGGCCTCAATGCCGTACGCGTCACGGTTGAAGAAGACGATGTTCAGGTAGCCCTCAAGGATCTGCTCCTTGGTGAATTTCTTCTCCAGGGCGATCGCGAGCTTCATTTCGCGGAGCTTGTCGCCGACGCCCTTGTTGACACCGTTGAGCTTGACCTCATCGGAGTTGCCCGATGCTTCAAGGTTGGCGTTGAGGACGTTGTTGACGTACTGCTGCGTGATGGTGGACGCGCCCTGCTTGTTGCCGCGGGCCGTGGCCACCAGGGCGCGGAGGATGCCGGTGGTGTCCACGCCGCCGTGCTCGTAGAACCGGCTGTCCTCAATGGAGATCACCGCGTCCTTCATGAACGGGGAGATCTGGTCCAGCGGAACGCGGGTGCGGTTTTCCGCGTACAGGTTGGCGATCACGCTCCCGTCCGCGGCCAGGACCTTGGTGGACTGGCTGGGCGGGTCCACCTGGAGTTCAGCGGGCAGGGTGTCAAAGAATTCGATCGAGCCGCTGGCTGTGCTGCCCGAAACGGCGGCTGCAGGAACCAGCAGGCCGGCCACGAGGACACCACAAATAGCGCTCACGCCAAGGAAGCCAAGAATTTTTCCGAGGGTGGTGGCCGTGTCGAATATGGGGTTCTTACGAGTCGCCATGTTCTCCAGTTTACCGCCAACGATTAGGCTTTATTTCATGACCAAATGGGAGTACGCCACGATTCCGCTCATCATCCACGCCACGAAGCAGATTCTGGACCAGTGGGGAGACGACGGCTGGGAGCTTGTTCAGGTAGTCCCCGGACCCGACGGCAACGGCCTTGTCGCCTACCTTAAGAGGGAGAAGCAGTAGCATGACCACCCCCCAGGAAACCGCTTCCAGCGCTGATCTGGCGCCATCGTCCGCCGTCGAGCAGCGTCTCGCCGAGCTCGGACTGACCCTCCCGGAAGTTGCCGCGCCCGTCGCCGCCTACGTGCCGGCCGTAGTCTCCGGCAACCACGTTTACACGTCCGGACAGCTGCCGTTTGTTAACGGCAAACTCGAAGCTACGGGCAAGGTGTCCGCCGGCACCGAGGGAACCTCGGACGAGCCGACTGTGTCCCCGGAAGACGCCAAGGCCTACGCCGCCGTCTGTGCCGTGAACGCCCTGGCCGCCGTGAAGAGCGTCATCGGTGACCTCGACCGCATCACGCGCATTGTGAAGGTTGTGGGCTTCGTCTCTTCCGATCCTTCCTTTACCGGCCAGCCCGGCGTCATCAACGGCGCGTCTGAGCTCCTGGGCCGGGTCTTCGGTGACGCGGGCCAGCACGCACGCTCCGCCGTCGGCGTTTCAGTCCTGCCCCTCGACTCTCCCGTGGAAGTCGAACTGATCGCCGAATTCAGCTAGGGAGCAGTCGGTTCCCTTGCCTCACCTAGCACGCCGGCTGTTTGTTCTTCCCCCCGATTTTGAAGGGGCTGCACGTAGCTGGCTCGAACACGGCGAACGGACTCCGCGCGCACCCCGTTTCGCCTCGTCAGTGGTGCTTCTCCGGGATTCACCCACCGGCCTGGAAACATGGCTCGGTTACCGTCCCGGGGAGTCACCGCTGGGCGTCGTTGCCTTTCCGGGCGGCTCCCTGGATGCGTCCGACGACGACGCCGTCGGCTGGCTGGGGCCTTCGCCCCAGCATTGGGCGGAACAGATGGGAACGGACGACGTCGGACTGGCGCGCCGCCACGTGGTGGGCGCCGTCCGCGAGCTGTTCGAGGAGACCGGCGTGCTGCTGGCCGGCCCGGATCTTTCCTCCACCGTGGAGGCAACATCCACCGCCGAGTGGATGAAGGCCCGGGAAGCGGTGGCGTCGCAGGAAAAGTCGTTCACAGCGGAGCTGGCCAAGCGCGGCCTGTCCCTTCGGACCGACCTGCTGAAGCCGCTCGTAAACTGGCTCAGCCCGGACTTCGCGCACCGGCGCTTCAACACCCGGTATTTCGCCGCCACCGTCCCCATGAACCAGCAGCCCTCCATCCTGGCGAGCAAGGGTGTCTGGGGACGGTGGGTGTGCGCCACCAAGGTGGTTGCTGAACGTGACACCACCGCCCTGGGTGACGAGTTGGGCCAGGAGAACACCGTTGGCCTCACCCTCGGGCAGCTCATGGTTCCCGGCTCCGAGATCATGCTCGAGAAGATGGCTAAGGCCAACGGCTGCATCGCCTACCTCAGCTACAAGCGCACCCCGCACGTCTACCAGCCTCGCCTCGTCGAGGAAGACGGCACGCTCATGCTTGAGGTCGAGGCAGCAAAGACGGTAGCCGGAGAGCCCCAGCGCGAGCGCTGAACCTTCGCCGTCTCTTATGGTTCCGTCCGCTTGGGTTGCGTTCGCTTTGGTCACCTTCACCGGGCGGCGGCCCTTCGCCGTCGCTTAGACACGGGTCATAGGGGCCCCTGCGGTCGCTGAGCGACCTCCGGACCCCGATGCCCCGCGATGCGCTCCTACCCGAAGGCCCGCAGCACGGCTCGTGCGTATCTCCCCCAACGCTTCCTCAGATCCCGTCGCCTTTTCCCCGACGCTTCCTCAGGTCCTGTCGGGTTTTGGCCGCCTTCCGCCGGGGGTGAGTTAAAAAGCGAAAGGCCGCCCCGAGATGAACGAGGCGGCCCCTGCAGGGCGGATTAGCGCGAGCGCTGGCGGAGGCGCTGCATGTCCAAGATCACGACGGCGCGGGCCTCGAGGCGGAGCCAGCCGCGCTGGACGAACTCGGCGAGAGCCTTGTTGACGGTTTCACGGGAGGCGCCGACCAGTTGGGCCAGTTCCTCCTGGGTGAGCTCGTGTGCCACGAGAACGCCGTCGGTGGCGGGACGGCCGAAGCGGTCGGCGAGGTCCAGGAGGGCCTTGGCCACGCGGCCCGGCACGTCGGAGAAGACCAGGTCGGAGAGGGAGTCGTTGGTGCGGCGGAGGCGGCGGGCCAGTGCCTGCAGCAGTTGGGCAGAGACCTCGGGGCGGGTCCGCAGCAGGGAGTTCAGGCTTTCGTTCTTGAGGCCGGCCAGGCGGGTTTCCGACACGGCCGTGGCCGTGGCGGTGCGGGGGCTCGGGTCGAACAGGGCCATCTCGCCGAAGAGCTCGCCCGGGCCAAGGATGGCCAGCAGGGATTCGCGGCCGTCGGGGGAGGTGCGGCCGAGCTTCACCTTGCCGGAGACAATGAAGTAAAGCTGGTCACCCTGGTCGCCTTCGCGGAAGACGGATGCGCCGCGGGACAGGTCGACCTCGGTCAGTTCGTCCGTGAGCAGGCGGAACGCGTCGTCGTCCAGCGTTGCGAAAAGGGGTGCGCGGCGCAATACCTCGATGTCCATGAATTCTCCTGAGTAAAAGTGTCGTCTGGGGCGCTTGTGCCATTGTTTCAGAATTTTCAACGTTCTGTGACGTACTTGGCAGCTGAAACGCCCTAAAAGACGCCGCGAGACCGGCGCAGGCTCCGCGCATCCACGGCAAATTGTCAGACTTGGCCAGTAGAATCGGGGCTCAGCTGCTTGTGAGGAGACCCGGTGTTTGGCCTGACCGTTCTGGACCTTGCGTTGATTCTCACGCTTTTGTCCTATCTGATCTACGGCCTGCGCAACGGCTTTCTGGTGACCGTGGGCGGCCTCGCCGGTTTCGCGGCTGGCGCAGTGGCCGCTTTCCTTTCCGTTCCGCTGGTCAGCGACTTCGTAAAGGACAGCGGGTGGCGCCTGACCGCCATCATCGGCACTGCCGTCCTGCTGGTGGTCCTGGGAAACGCCCTTGGCACCATGATCGGGCGCAGTATCCGCAGCGCCGTCCGCATGCAGCCGCTCCGGGCCATGGACAGAATCATCGGCGGGGCCGTGAACCTGATCGTGTCCGCGCTGGTTATGTCCATGTTGGCGTTCAGCATCAGCGCACTCGGCGTGCCCTTCGTGTCGCAGCAGCTGGCCGAGTCGAAAGTGATCCGTTTCATAGACGGACTGACGCCCAATCCCGTCAAAACCGCCATGGCGCAGCTGCGCTCGGCCGTCATCGGCGACGGCATCCCCACGCTCATCGAGGGTATCGGGCAGGACCAGCAGGTCCCGGTTCCGAACGCCAGCACGGATACCCCGGCGCTGAACAGGGCAGCCGGTTCGGTCCTGAAGATTGCCGGGACCGCCTTCCAGTGCGGGCAGAACCAGACCGGAACGGGCTTTGTGGTGTCGCCGGGACGCGTGGTGACCAACGCTCACGTGGTGGCAGGTGTGTCGCAGCCGGTGGTGGAAGTCCCCGGCGGAGGAGCCATGCCCGGCAGGGTGGTGTATTTCGACAGCAAGCGCGACCTTGCGGTCCTGGCGGTGGACGGGCTGTCCACCGCGGCATTGCCGCTGAGCTCCGATTTGCCCGCGGGAACCGCCGCCGCCTTTGCCGGCTACCCGCACGGCGGCCCGTACCAGTCCAAGCCGGCCACGGTGCAGGGCATTTCCACGGTGCTGGTACCGGACATCTATGGCAACAACCCCGTTCCGGACGAAGTGTACAAACTGGCTGGCGACGTCCAGCCCGGCAACTCGGGCGGGCCGCTGCTCACCACCAACGGAGAGGTGGCGGGCGTCATCTTCGCGAAGACCACGTCCAACGCCGCCCTGGGCTTTGCAATCCCGATGATCGACCTCCGGCCGGTGGCGGCAGAGGCGCCGGACCTGTCCAGCCCGGTGTCGTCGGGGCAGTGCATTCAGCAGTAGGGGCATTCAGCAGTAGGGGCATCCAGCAATAAGTGCATCCGGCAAACGGCATCCAACAACAGGATCAGCCGGTCAGAGCCAGTCCAGGCTCTGACCGTGCGGGCCGGTGATGGCCACCGGCTGGCCGTCGTGCAGCAGCAGGAAGTTACCGCGAAGGCGGCCGGGGTCCATCTCCGGGACAACCGCAGAGCCGTCCTCCTGGATGATCACCGTCTCGCCCTCGTTGGACAGCCAGTGGCAACCCCGATCAAGCGCCAGGTCCTGTACGGTGGCCCGAAACCTGGCACGCCCGTCAGCGCTGACGTAACCCATGACGGCGCTGTGGAACACCACCAGCGCGGCGTCGGCAGGTGCCCTGGCGGCCAGCGACGGCAGCTGATCGTTCAGGTCGCCGGCCACGAGCAACGGCGGATTTTGGCGCGCAACGGCGATGGCCCGGCGCAGCCGCTCGCGGCGGAACTCCTGCTCCGGCCAGATCAGCGCCTCAAGCCAGGCGACGTCGTCGGGATTGCGTACATCCAGGGGGTTCAGATCAATTCCGGCCCGCCACACCACTTCGGGGAGGCTGCCGGGCAGGGGAACCGGACCGGCTGTCCGGCAGCGGAGGACCGGAGGCTCCCCGGGGCCGGCCGGCGGTTCGCAGGACGCGGCGGGAGCCAACCGCGTGACTGTTGCGCCGTCGTCGAACTCGTAGCTGTAGTGGTCCGGGAACAGGGCGAGCCCCGCGGAGGCGCCCACCTCGATCAGGGCGAGCGGCCTGCCCTCCGCGGCGGCGATGGCCGCGAGCGAGGGCAGCAAAGTGACGCAGCGGCCCACCTCGTTGGTCTGGGTGGCGCGGGACAGAACGGTGCGCGAGATCTCATCCCAGTGCCTGTCCATGAACGTCCGGAACTCCGCGTACGGGGCCACCGCGGCGCCGAGGAAGCGGGCGGCAGCCAGCATCAGCAGCGGCTGGCGCTTGTTGTACGGCCACTCGTCGATCCGGGCAATCAGCCGGGGATCGTCGGCGATGTGCAGCGACCAGTCGGCGTAGCACGGCGAGGAACCGGGGGCATCAACCGTGCCGAAGTGCCGGTACCACTCTGCGGTGCCGGAGCCAGAAGCGGACCCCGCCGCCGGCATGGTCAGGCCTTGCCGGCATTCAGGTCGGCGAGGAATTCCACGGCGAACCGGTACCCCAGAATCCCGGCGCCGGCGATCACGGCCTTGCTGATGTCCGAGAGGTAGGAGTGGTGGCGGAATTCCTCGCGCGCGTGCACGTTGGTGATGTGGACCTCAACCGCGGGAATCTGCACCGCGGAGATGGCGTCCCGGATGGCCACCGAGGTGTGGGTGTAGGCCCCCGCGTTCAGTACGATGCCGATGGCCTTGCCCCGGGCCGCGTGGATGGCGTCCACCAGGGCGCCTTCATGGTTGGACTGGAAGCATTCGACGTCCAGCCCGTGCGCGGCGGCGGCGTCCTTGGCGAGCTGTTCGACGTCGGCAAGGGTGGCCGTGCCGTACTTCTCCGGCTCGCGGGTGCCGAGGAGGTTCAGGTTGGGGCCGTTGAGGACAAGGATGGTGCCGCGGCCGGCTTCGGTGGCGGAGGGGGCTTCAGTCATGACTGCAAATCTATCGCGTCGGGTTGCCGGTCTTCGATGGGACGGGTTTCGTTACGGCCTCCGCTTGTTCTGACACTGAATGTTCGACGGCGGGACGCCCGGTCGGGCGGCCGGCTCGGCTTTCGGCGGGGCTTAAGTGTTCGTTCGCGCTGGTCTGCAACGCAAGGGGCACCGGCCCGGGCGGCGTATCGCCCCGGCCAGTGCCCCTTGGTTTGGCGTCCCTAGAGCGCCGTGACCTTCAGCACCAAAGCGTGCTCCGGGTTGAGGCTGGGCATCGGCAGCCCGACCTCGGCCAGGAAACGGCCGCTGGCTTCCGCGCCGGAAGCCAGCCAGGCCGGCGGCTGGATCTGGGTGAACGTGTGGGCGTAGTCCGCGTCTCCCGGGGCCGGGAAGATGGCCTCCACCCGGTAGCGGCGCGACGCCTCCAGCCCGGGCAGGGCTACGCGTCCCAGCAGCTCGGCGAACGAGGTGCGCGTGCTCACCACGGCGAACAGCGCCGCCGTCGTGCCGGAGGCAACGGAAGCAACGGAAGCACCGGAGCCGGCAGCACCAGCCACCACGCCGTGCAGCATGAGCGAGTCGTCGGGCACATCGGCCCGGACCATCCGGCCGCTGTGGATCAGCCCGCGGTGCTCCTTGTACAGGGCGATGAACCGCTTCAACTCCTCGCGCTCGGCGCCCTGCACCTCCCGGACGTCCCATTCCATCCCGAAATGGCCAAACAGTGCCGTGATGGCGCGGAAGGACAGGTCGTGGGTGCGGGCGGTGGTGTGTGACGTCGTGGGGCCGATGTGGCCGCCCACGAGTTCGGGCGGAACCACGACGCCGGTCCAGCGCTGGATGGTCTGCCGTTCCAGGGCGTCGTTGCAGTCTGAAGCCCAGATGCGGTCCGTGTGCTCCAAAATGCCCAGGTCCACGCGTGCCCCGCCGGAGGAGCAGCTCTCAATCTCGACGCCGGGATGCGCCTTCCGCAGCTCGTCGAACAGGCGGTACGCGGCGAGAGTCTGTCCGTGCACGGAAGGGCGCCCGGCGTGCCCGTGTTCGGTGAGGTCGCGGTTCTGGTCCCACTTCAGGTAGCTGATCCTGTTGTCGCGCAGGAGCGCGTCAATCCGGTCAAAGACGTACTGCCAAGCCTCCGGATTGACCAGGTCGATCACGTGCTGGTGGCGCCAGGTCAGGGGAAGCCGGCCGCCGTCCTTGTGGGAAACCGCCGCCGGGCCCACAATCCAGTCCGGGTGCGCCCGTGCCACGTCCGAATTGAGGTTGATCATCTCCGGTTCCACCCACAGGCCGAACTCCATGCCCCGGGAGGTGACGGCGTCGATGAGCGGCGTCAGCCCGTCCGGCCACATCGTCTCGTCCACGAACCAGTCACCCAGCCCGGCGGTGTCGTCGCGGCGGCCGCGGAACCAGCCGTCGTCCAGGACGAAGCGCTCCACGCCGAGGTCGGCGGCCGAGTCGGCGAGTTCGATCAGGGTGTCCAGGTTGTGGTCAAAGTAGACGGCCTCCCAGGTGTTGAGGACCACGGGCCGCGGCTTTCCGCCGCCCGCCGCGGGGAGCACGTGGTGCGGACGCGAACGGAACCAGCTGTAGAACGCCTCGCTGATGCCGTCCAGGCCGCGGTCCGAGTACGCGGCGAAGAGCTTGGGCGTGGTGTAGCTGGCGCCGGGCTCCAGGACCACCTCGGCCGGGCCGAGCAGTTCGGAGCCGCCGATCATGGTTCGCCCGTTTGCGAGGGCATCCGCAAACTGTTCGTGGTTGCCGCTCCATGCCAGGTGGGTGGCCCAGACCCGGCCGCGGCGGTTGCCGAAGCCGGCCGTCCCGGCCGCGAACAGCAGCGAGGAGTCGTGTCCGGTCCGGCCGTGCCGGCCGGTGCGCACCCAGGTGCCCTGCTGGATGGGGCGGCGCTGGGGGTGCCGTTCCCGGCACCAGCGCCCGGTCAGGTCGAGAAGTTCGACGGCGTCCGGAGCCACCGGGAGGACAGTGGCCAGTTCGTCGAGCTGGAACGGCGTGGTTCCGGTGTTCGTGACAGCGTGGTGCAGTTCCAGCAGGCCGCCTTCGTGGAGGGCAAGCGTGGATTCGACAGTGACGCCGGCGTCGGCATCGTGCTGGACGATGGCGGCGGCGTTGCCGTTGACTGTGGCGCGTACGGTGCGCAGGCGAACGGAGAAGTCGAGTCCGGAGACGCCGTCGGCAATCCGATGGCCGCGCAGGGCGGCCCGCCCGCGCCAGCCGGAGGACGCCTGGGGGAGCAGCCCGGTCGGGACGTTCACGTCGACGGCGGAGTTGGTGATGGTTTCCGTGAGTATGGACAGGTCAGGGAGTTCGCTGCCAAGGTCGGCACCCCAGTGGATGACCTCGGCCTCCCCGCTGTTGAAGCTGATCACCAGGCTGGTGCCGGCGGAACGGAGGTGCAGGGGATCCATAGGTGGGTCTCTTTCGTGATGAGCAGAATGGTATGGGAGGTGTTGCGGGGCCGGGCGCGGTGTGCGCTGTTCCGGCCCCGCAGGTGTGGTGCTGTGTGGATGCCTGGACTTTGATTTTCGCCCAGTTGGCCCGCTACTTGAAGAGGTCGTTCACCTGGTTGTTGGCGTCGGTCAGGGAGCTGGCGGGCTTCTTGCCGGAGAGCACCGCATCCATGGCCGGCTTCAAGATGCCGTCCACCTTCGCGGCCTTGTCAGCGATGGGGAAGAGGAACGTGGTGCCGTCCTTGACGTGGGTGGTGAAGGCCGACACATCGATGCCCTTGGCCTTGAACGCCTGGGCCGCTTTTTCGGAGGAACTGGTGATGGCCGGGAACACCACGGCCTTGGATGCTACGACGTCCTGGCAGGCGGCGGAACCGAGGTATTCAACCCATTTGACGGACGCTGCAGGGTTCTTGGTGCCTGCCCAGACGGAGTCGGCCAGGCCGTTGAACATGCTGGCACGCTTGCCGTCGGGGCCTTTGGGGGTGGGGGCAAACGCAGTATCCACGCCCTTGTAGCTCTTGTACTGGCCGATCAGCCAGTCACCTGTGGTGTTGATCGCGGCCTTGCCGGCGCCGAAGTTGTCAGCGAGGCTGGCGCCCACCGTGGTTTCCAGTTTGGGCATGTAGCCCTTCTCGATCAGGCCGGCCCACCAGGCGATGGTCTCCTGGAACTTGGGGTCGTCGTAGTTGAACTTGGTGCCCCAGGGGTTCTTGTCCGTGTGGGTCCAGCCTGTGGTGGCGCTGAGGAAGCTCCATTCGGTCTGGCCCTGGCCGGAGCCGCTGCCTGCAAGGCCCAGCCCGTACACGGCGACGTTGTTCTTGTCGAAGCCGGCTTCGTCGCCCCGCTTGCCGCTTTTGTCCACGGTCAGGTGGGCAATGGCCTTCTCGTAGCTGCCGCCGTCCTTCGGGTTCCAGTCAAGGTTGGCCATCTGTTCGGCGCTGATGCCGGCGGAGTCCGTCAGGGCCTTGTTGTAGAACAGGCCCACGGTGTCCCAGTCCTTGGGCAGGCCGTAACGCTTGCCGTCCTGGCCGACCCAGAGTTCGGGCAGGCCCTTGGTGTAGCTGTCCAGCTTGACGCCGTCCTTGGCCACGGCATCATCGAGGGAGAGCAGCTGCTTCTTGGCGGCGTACTCGGGGTACTTCGAAAGGTGGTTGGTGAAGACGTCAGGGGCCGTGCCGGCGACGAAGCCGTTGGTCAGCGTGGTCCAGTAGTCGTCCCAGCCGCGCTGGGTGATCTTGACCTTGATGTCCGGGTTGGCCTTGGTGAAGTCCGTGGCGCACTGCTGGTAGGCGGGGAGCTGGTTGGCGTCCCACAGCCAGTAGTTGATTTCGCCCTTGGCCTCGCTGGAGGCAGGGCTGCCTCCGCCACAGGCGGAGAGGGACAGTGCGATTGCCGCGGCGGCAGCTGCGACGCCGATGGTTTTCTTCATGATGGACCTTTCGAGGGTATTGCGGGGGAGGGGGTTACTTGATTCCGGAGAAGCCGATGGAGTTGACGACCTTCTTGCCGAAGGCGATGAACAGCAGGAGGACGGGGAGGGCGGCCACCAGCGTGGCGGCCATCAGTCCGGTCCAGTCCGGGGCGCCCTGCGGGGACTGGGACTTGAAGACGCCCAGGCCCACGGTGAGCACGCGGACGCTTTCGTCCTGGCCCACCAGGAGCGGCCAGAAGTATTCGTTCCACTGGCCGATGAAGGTCAGCAGGGCCAGGGTGGCCAGGGGTGCCGCGGCGTTCGGCAGGACGATCTGGAAGAAGATCCTCAGGTGCTTGGCGCCGTCGAGCATGGCGGCTTCCTCCACTTCCCTGGACATGCTGAGGAAGAACTGGCGCAGGAAGAATATGGCGAACGGGGTCATGAACAGGAACGGCAGGGTCATGCCGGCGAAGGTGTTGAGCAGACCCAGGTTCTTGATCATCAGGAAGTTGGGCAGCGCGGTGAAGATCGGCGGGACCATCATCGTGGCCAGGAACAGGCCGAACACAGCGTTCCGCCCGGGCCAGCGGAGCCGGGAGAAGGCGTAGGCTGCCATCGCGCTGAAGAAGACCTGCCCGGCAGTGGTGACACTGGCGAAGATGACAGAGTTCCGCAGGTACAGCCAGAAGTTGATGGCGGCTCCCGAGCCTCCTTCGGCGATGGCCTCTTCCGGGCTCTGCATGCCGAGGACCCGCTTGAAGGCGCCGAGGCTGAAGTCGGCGGGCAGCAGGTTGCCGGCGTTCGATGCCAGCGAGGCATTGCTGGACAGCGCGGTGCGCAGCATCCACAGGAACGGCGCCACGGTGACGGCGATGGCGACGGCCACCAGGGCCCAGGCTCCGATGCGCCGCCAGCTGACCGGCTTCTTCCGGATATGGATGGTGCTGACGGGCTTCTTGCGGGAAAGTGTGGAGGTGCTCATGGCTGGGGTTCCTTAGTCCAGATCCGATTCGTTGCCTTTGAGGAACTTCATTTGCACGAAGGCCACCAGGGCAAGGATGAGGAAGAGAATGACGGACAGTGCCGATGCGTAGCCGAAGTCCGATTCGCCGAAGGCCTTTTGGTAGATGTACATCTGGATGACGCGGGAGGCGTTGATGGGTCCGCCGGCCGTGGTCACGGCAACGGTGTCGAACACCTGGAAGGACCCGATCACGGTGACCACCAGCACCAGCACCAGCACGGGGCGCAGGAGCGGCATGGTGATGCTCCAGAAGGTCCGGGTGGGGGAGGCGCCGTCGAGGGAGGCAACCTCGTACACGTGGTTGGGGATGGACTGCAGGCCAGCGAACAGCAGAAGGGCGGTGTAGCCCATGTGGCGCCAGACGTTGACGGCCGCAACGGTGGGAATCGCCCACTGCTCGCTGCCGAAGAAGGCGATGCGTGGCAGGCCCATCCAGCTGATGATTTCGTTGACGATGCCGATCTGGTAGTCGAGCATCCAGAACCACAGCAGCGCCACGATGACGTTGGCCACCAGGAAGGGCAGGAGCAGCGCGCCGCGGATGAACGTGGACTTTGCGACGCGGTGCATCAGGAGTGCCAGCCCGAGGGCGATCACCGTCTGGAAGCCGATGTTCAGCCCGACATACTGGACGGTGACCCACATCGCGTTCCAGAACAGTTCGTCGCCCAGCATGGCGGTGTAGTTCTTGATGCCGATCCAGGTGGGGTCGCCCAGGATGCTGTACTCGGTGAAGCTCAGGTAGACGCCCCGGATGGTGGGGACCAGATAGAAGAGAACAAAGCCGATCATTGCCGGGAAGACAAAGAACAGTGCCACCTTCAAGTCACCGAGGCGGTGGATGAAGCTCTTCCGGGCGGGTTTCGCTGACCCGGGCCGGCCGGCCCGCGCTGCCGTGCCCTGTTGCTGCTTGGTAAGGGTGGTCATCATCGACCCTTCCTGGGTGTGTGATGGAACTAACAATCGCCAATGAATCTACACGAGTAGATCTACGAGTGCAAGGAATATTTCCGTGGAATTACAGGGTAAATTTTCTCCAACGTTGCAGGCGTTGACTCGAGTAGATTCAGGTGCAAGACTGTGGCGCAAACATGTGTGCGCGCCGAAAAGCGGTGCCGCCGGATCCTGAAAGGCAGGAACAATGGCGTTTTCAATCGGAGTAGTAGGCGTGGGGCAATTCGGTGGCCAGTTCGCCCATCTCTTCAACCTGCACCCCGGGGTCAGCGAGGTCTTCGTGGTGGACGAGCGGGGCGACCGTGCGGCCGAGGCAGTTGAGCTGTACGACCTGGCCGGCAGCATCGGCAGCTTCGATGAGCTGCTGGCGTCCGACGTCGATGCCGTTGCCATCTTCACGCAGCGGTGGACCCACGGGCCGCTCGTGGAGCGGGCCCTCCGCGCCGGAAAGCATGTCTACTCGGCCGTACCCATGGCCGTCACCGAGGAAGAGATCGCGAGGATCATCGACGCCGTCCGGGAAACCCGCAACGTCTACATGATGGGTGAAACCAGCTACTACAACCCGGCCACGGTCTACGCGCGGGAGCAGCACGCGGCAGGCCGGTTCGGCAGGGTGTTCTACTCCGAGGGCGACTACGTCCACGACATGGACCTGGGCTTCTACGACGCCTACCAGTACAGCGGCGGCGAGCGCTGGAAGGAAACCGCCAGCTACCCGCCCATGCTGTACCCGACCCACGCGATCGGCGGGGTCCTTGGTGCCCTGCCGGCGCACGCCGTCAGCGTCAGCTGCGTCGGTGTGAAGGACGACCGCCAGGACGGGGTGTTCGACAAGGACATCAGCATGTTCGGGAACGACTTCTCCAACGCCACGGCCCTCTTTGAACTGAACGACGGCGGTGCCATGCGGACCAACGAAATGCGCCGGGTGGGCTACCCCTCGCATATCCGTGAATCCCGCTTCCGCTTCTTCGGCACCGAGGCCAGCTTCGAGCAGCTGGCCAAGGTGACGGTGTGGCAGGACAAGGCCGACGTGCACGACATCTCCGAACAGGTGGAGTCCCGGCCCAGCATGGCCCTGGACGATCCCTCGCTCGCCAACGTGGCGCCTGAACTCCGGGACGCCTTCGTGTCCGGCCTGGCTCCCGTGCATGACAGCGACAGGCTGCCGGAGGAGTTCCGCGGCGCCCCCAACGGACACGAGGGCAGCCACCACTTCCTCGTGGACGACTTTGTCACGGCGGTGAACACGGGGTCGCTGCCGCCCGTCAACGCCTGGACGGCCGCGCGCTTCACCCTGCCCGGCATCGTGGCCCACGAATCGGCCCGGCGGAACGGCGAACGCCTCCCCATCCGCGACTTTGGGGATGCTCCGTCCGCGCTCTAGCCCGGGCTGTGGCTAGCATGGACACTATGACCATTCCGGCAGTGCCCACCCCGCGGACGCAGGTGACCCGCAAGGATGTTGCCCGTTACGCCGGGGTGAGCACCGCCGTCGTCAGCTACGTGGTGAACGGCGGGCCGAAGAAGGTGGCGCCCGCCACCGAGGCGAAAGTCCAGGAGGCCATCCGGCAGCTGGGCTACCGCCCCAACGCGGCTGCGCGGGCCCTGAAACTGGGGTCCAGCGAAACGATCGGTTTGGTCATTCCGGACAACAGCAACCCTTTTTTCTCCATGCTCGCCCATGCTGTGGAGGACGCTGCGGGGGCCCTTGGGTACGCCCTGGTGCTGACGAACTCGGACGGCAACCTGGCCAAGGAGCGCCGGAACATCCGGAACCTGGCCGCCCGGCAGGTGGACGGCGTGGTACTGGCCAGCGTCCTGTTCGAGCCTGACCTGGCTGACCTGGAGACCGCGGAGATCCCGTCCGTGCTCCTGAGCCACAGCGGCAGTTCGGCCGGCGTCACCACGGTGGGCGTGGACCTGGCCAAAGGTGCCCGCACCGCCGTCGAGCATCTGATCGGGCACGGCCACACCAACATTGGACTGGCCATGGGCACCACCACCGGCAACGAAGCGGACGCCCGCGAAGAGGGCTGGCTGCAGGCGCTCAAGGGTGCCGGGCTGCCGGAAGGCCCCATTGCACGCAGCGCCTTCACCCGGGTTGGCGGCTACGCCGCCGGGCAGCGGTTCCTGGCGTCGGGCCACCGGCCCACCGCCATCTTCGCCAGCTCGGACATGCAGGCCATCGGCATCCTCCGCGCGCTCCACGAGGCCGGCCTGTCCGTCCCGGGGGACATCGCACTGGTTTCCTTCGACGGGTCAGAGGACGCCGAATACTCCTGGCCCACGCTGACCACAGTCGAGCAGCCCGTGCGGGACATGGCGGAGGCCGCCGTCCGGGCGCTGGTCGGAGCGGACCGCGGCGAGCCTGCGCAGCACCGCGTCTTTCCGACGAAACTCCTGGTCAGGCAGTCCTGCGGCTGCCCGTAGCGGGGCTGACGGGGACTACACGAGCCTGAGCCGGCCCACCCGGTCCCGGAGGATCCGCTGGGCGTCGGGGGACAGCCCGGAATCGCAGATCACCTCGTCGGCTTCCTCGAGTTTGGCGATCGTGCTGATTCCCTGGGTGCCCCACTTGGTGTGGTCCGCCAGGACCACCACCTTCCGGGAGGCTGCGATAAAGGCGCGGTTGGTTTCGGCCTCCAGGAGGTTCGGCGTGGTGTAGCCGGCGTCCGCGTCCATGCCGTGCACGCCGAGGAACAGCAGGTCCAGGTGCAGCTGGCTTAGCGCCGCCGTCGCGATGGGACCCACCAGGGCGTCCGACGGCGTGCGCTCGCCGCCGATGAGGATCACTGTTGAGGCGTGGCGACCGGAGCCCGTCGCGGAGGCGTGGTGGAAGAGGTCGGCGATCTTTACCGAGTTGGTCACCGCGGTGATCCGGGGGCCGTTGGCGAGTTCCTTGGCCAGCGCCCAGGTGGTGGTGCCCGCGCTCAGGGCCACCGCCATGCCCTCGTGAACCAGGGCGGCGGCCTCCAGGGCGATGGCGCGTTTCTGCGCGGTCAGCTGGGTGGACTTCAGCTCGAATCCGGGCTCGTGCGTGCTGGCATCCCCGGGCAGCTTGGCGCCGCCGTGGATCCGCTCCACCTGGCCGCTCTCCTCCAGCATCTCGATGTCGCGGCGGACCGTCATCAGGGACACGCCCAGCTGCTGGGCCAGGTCCGACACGCGGACCACCCGCTCGCGCCGGACGGCGTCCACTATGGACTGGTGGCGGGCCGCGGGAAGCATCGGGGTCCTTTCGCTGGATGAAACCTCGTACTGCCCATCATCGCCTAGCCCTTGCTGGAACCAAGAGTCAGGCCCGCAACAAACTGCCGCTGCAGGAGCAGATAGACCACCAGGGTGGGGATGACGGTGATGACCGCGCCGGCCGCCAGCAGGTTGTAGTTGTTCAGGAACTCGCCCTGGAGGTTGTTGATGGCCGTGGTGACGGGCAGCCGGTCGCCGCTCTGGATGAACAGCAGGGGCCAGAAGAAGTCGTTGTAGATGAAGATGACTTCCAGGGTGGCCAGGGCCGCGAAGGCCGGACGGCACAGCGGCATGATGATTTCCCGGTACTGGCGCCAGATGCCGGCTCCGTCCACGAGTGCGGCCTCGGTCAGGTCCGCGGAGAGCGCCTTCATGTAGTTGGACAGCACGAAGGTGCAGAACCCCATCTGGAACGCCATGTTCACGGCAATGACGATGATGTAGGTGTTAAGCATGTTGCCCGAATCGCTGAAGGAGTAGGGCACCTGGAAGTGCTTGGCCATCTCAAACAGCGGCGCCGCCAGCACCTGGGGCGGCAGCAGGTTCCCCGCGGTGAACATGATGAGCAGCGTGATATTGAACTTCCAGTTCACCCGGCTGACGGCGAACGCCATCATGGACGCGAGAAAGAGCACCAGCAGCACGGCCGGAACGCAGATGATCACCGAATTCCACAGGTATTTGGCGAAGCCGCCCTGGGACCACGCCTGGATGAAGTTGTCGAAGTTGAAGTCGCCGGCCACGCTGAAGTAGCCGTGCTCGTTGGTCGAGGCGATCGGCCGCAGCGCGGTGAAGACGGCCCAGAGCAGGGGGATCAGCCACATGACCGCCATGGCCGTGAGGAAGATGTGCGTCCCGTAATGCCGCTTCGGTTTGCTGCCGGAGCGTCCGGTTTTTCCGGTGGCGGTCGTGCCGGGGGAGACGGCGGCGCTCATGCCCTCTTCTCCTTGCCGAAGGTGCGGCTGAGATAGAACACGATGGGCACGAGGGAGATGACCAGCAGGACCACCGCAAGGGCGGAGCCGACGCCGATCACCTGTCCTTCGCCCACGAGGTTCTGGATCACCAGGGCGCTGAGGAGTTCCAGGCCGTTGGTGCCGCGGTTGATGACGTAGACGACGTCGAACGCCCGCAGGGACTCGATGATCGTGATGACGACGATGACGATGTTGATGGGCCGCATGGCCGGGAACACCACGCGGAAGAAGGTCTGCGCCGCGTTCGCCCCGTCGATCGCGGCGGCTTCCTTCAGGCTGGGGTCCACGCCTTTGAGGCCCGCCAGGTACAGCAGCATGACGTAGCCGGAGTGCCGCCACGTGGCGGCGATCATGGCCGCCCAGATGTTCACCGAGGAATCCCCGAACCAGTCAACGGCCTGCGGCGTTCCCGAGGTTCCGAGCAGGAAGTTCAGCAGGCCGTTGTCACGCTGGTAGAACAGCTGCCAGATGATGCCGATCAGTGCCAACGACAGCATTACGGGTGTGAAGAAGATGCTTTGGTAGATCCTGCTGCCGCGGATCTGCTGGTCCAGCAGCACCGCCAGGAGCAAGCCCAGCGGGGTGGCCACCAGGGCCAGGAAGGCCAGCCACAGCAGGTTGTGCTGGATGGCTGGCCAGAACGGCGGGTAATCCTGGGAGATGTACTGGTAGTTGTCCGCGCCTGCCGGCCGGATGTCGGTCAGGGCGAGGCCGTTCCAGCGGGTGAAGCTCAGCCCCACGGACATGAATGTCGGCAGCCACACAAACACCAGTTGGATGAGGGTGGGAATGCCCACCATAAGGGACAGGGCGGCCTTGTCCCGTTTGGAGAGCCGGCGGACCTTTCCGCCGCGGGCCCGCTTCGGCGGCGCCCCGGATGGTGCCCTGGACTCCGGCGGGACCAGGTCTCGTGCTGTTGCGCTCATGGGAGGCTCCCGGCCGCTATTGGGCCGCGTACAGTGACTTGGCCTGCGCCTCAAGATTCTTGACGTCCATCTTGCCGTCCTTGAGGAAGGTCTGCAGGGCCGGGATCATGACGTTGTTGGCCATGGCGGGCAGGGCGTCGCGGTCAAAGAACTGGCTGATGGACTTCGCCTGGGCGATGGTGTCAGCGCATTTCTTGTTCAGCGGCGTGAACTTGGAGGTGTCCGCGCCTTTGGCCGTGGCGATGTTGGAGGCGTCCACCGAGGCGTAGATGTCCTGGCCCTCGGGGGTGCCGATGAATTCCATGAACTGGTGCGCGGCCGCGTTCCCGCCGCCCTTGGTGGACAGCAGCAGCCCGTCGATGGGTGCCTCCACCGACTCGCGCCCCTCGGTGGCGATCTCCGGGAATGCGAAGAAATCGATGTCCTTCAGCACTGCGGGGTCGGTGAACTGCTGTGTGACGAACGAGCCGAGCAGGTACATGCCTGTCTTCTTGGCGGCCAGCGCCCTCGCCGCGTCCTGCCAGGTCTGGCCGAGCGCCGCAGGATCCTGGAAGGGGAGCAGCGCGGACCAGGTGTCGAAGACGTCTGTCACCTTCTTCTGGTCCCAGGTCTCCTTGTGGGCGCACAGGTCCACGTGGAACTGGTACCCGTTGAGGCGCATGTTGATGTAGTCGAACGTGCCCATGGCGGGCCAGCCGTCCTTGTCCGCGAAACCGATCGGGATGATGCCGTCTGCCTTCATCTTGGCCGCCAGGGCCTTGAGGGCATCGAAGGTTTCCGGCACCTCGTAACCCTTGTCGGCCCACACGCTCTTCCGGTAGAAGAAGCCCCACGGATAGTTGTAGTTGGGGACGAAGTACATCTTCCCGTCCGGCCCGGTGGAGGCCTTCTTCAGGGCGTCGGAGAAATTGCCGCCGATCTTGGCCCAGACGTCATCGACCGGTGCCAGGAGGCCCTTGCCCGCGTAGAACTGCATCCTGTAGCCGGCGAACCAGGTGAAGGCGTCGTCCGGCGAGCCCTGCAGGTAGGAATTGATCTTGTTCTGGAAGTCGTTGTGCGGCACCACGTTGGTGCTGACTGTTTTGCCTGTCTTCTTCGTGAAAGCGTCGGTGACCGCCTGGTACGCCTTCTTGGGAACTTCGTCGGAGGAGCCGGAGCCGAAGGTCAGGCCGGAGGATTCCGAGCCGCCGGCGGACGGTCCGCTGCCTCCGGTGCACGCCGCCAACAGTGGCACGCCGGCCATGCCGGCGGCACTGACGCCCATTGTTTTAAGGAATGTCCGCCGGGCTGGCCCGGCGCTTGTGGACGCTTCCGGATGTGGTGCCATGATCTCTCCCGGGGAAATGGAAGTGTGTGACATGTGTCACATATCACTGACTATAACCTCGCAAAAGGGAACAGGAAAGATCGCAAAATAACACGCGGGATTCCGACGGCGGGGCCCGGGGCAGCGCCGCACAAGGCAGGGCCCGCCCGGTGTTCCGGACGGGCCCTGCCTGGCTGTGATGCGTCTACTTCTTGAGCGATGCCGCGATCTGCTGCATGACCGTGTTGTCGGCGAGGGTGGTGGCGTCTCCGACGTCGCGTCCTTCGGCAACGTCCTTGAGGAGTCGGCGCATGATCTTGCCCGAGCGGGTCTTGGGCAGTTCGGGGACCACGAGGATGGTCTTGGGTTTGGCGATCGGTCCGATTTCCTTACCGACGTGGTTGCGCAGGTCCTGGACAATTTCGTCGCCGGAGTCCACGGCATCGCCGCGGAGGATGACGAACGCGACGACGGCCTGGCCGGTCGTTTCATCTGCGGCGCCTACGACGGCGGCCTCCGCCACAGCGGGGTGGCTGACCAGGGCGGACTCGATTTCCGTGGTGGAGAGCCTGTGCCCGGAGACATTCATGACATCGTCCACCCGCCCCAGGAGCCAGATGTCACCGTCCTCATCCTTCTTGGCGCCGTCCCCGGCGAAGTACATGGTTTCGAAGCGGGACCAGTAGGTGTCCTTGAACCGTTCGGGGTCGCCCCAGATGCCGCGGAGCATGGCCGGCCAGGGTTCGCGGATCACCAGGAAGCCGCCGTGCCCGTCGGGGACGGAGGCTCCGTTCTCGTCCACGACGTCCACGGCGATGCCGGGCAGGGGAACCTGCGCGGAGCCGGGCTTGGTCTCCGTGACGCCGGGCAGCGGGGCGATCATCTGGGCCCCGGTTTCGGTCTGCCACCAGGTGTCCACAATGGGTGCCTTGTTGCCGCCGATGACGTCGCGGTACCACATCCACGCCTCGGGGTTGATGGGTTCGCCCACGGAACCCAGGACCCGGATGGAGGACAGATCGTACTTGTCCGGGATGTCCCGTCCCCACTTCATGAACGTGCGGATCGCGGTGGGGGCGGTGTAAAGGATTGAGACCTTGTACTTCTCCACGATCTCCCACCAGCGGCCCTGGTGCGGGGAGTCCGGGGTGCCCTCGTACATGACCTGGGTGGCGCCGTTGATGAGCGGCGCGTAGGCGACGTAGGAGTGCCCGGTGACCCATCCGACGTCGGCCGTGCACCAGTACACGTCCGTCTCGGGGTGCAGGTCGAAGACGGCCTTGTGGGTGTAGGCGGTCTGGGTGAGGTAGCCGCCGGTGGTGTGCAGGATGCCCTTGGGCTTGCCGGTGGTCCCGGAGGTGTAGAGGATGAACAGCGGGTGTTCGGAGTCATGCCCGACGGCGGTGTGCTCGGCTGACGCTTCCCCGACGGTGTCCTCCCACCAGTGGTCCCGGCCCTCGTGCCAGTCCACGTCCTGGCCGTTGCGCTTGACCACCACGACGTTCTGCACGGTGTGCCCGTCCTGTTCGAGGGCGGCGTCGACCGCTGTTTTCAGGGCGCTGGGCTTGCCGCGCCGGTACGTGCCGTCCGCGGTGACCACGAGCTTGGCTTCGGCGTCCTCGATCCGGGACCGGAGCGCGTCGGCGGAGAAGCCGCCGAACACCACCGAATGCACGGCACCGATCCGGGCGCAGGCCAGCAGGGTGATGACGGCCTCGGGGATCATCGGAAGGTAGACGGCCACACGGTCGCCCTTGGCCACACCGAGGGATTCAAACGCGTTCGCTGCCTTCTTCACTTCCTCGGTCAGTTCCGCGTAGGTGTACGAGCGGGAATCGCCCGGCTCGCCCTCGAAGTAGATGGCCACCCGGTCGCCGAGGCCGTTCTCCACGTGCCGGTCCAGGGCGTTGTACGCGGCGTTGACCTCACCGCCGACAAACCACTTCGCGAACGGCGGGTTGGACCAGTCCAGCGCCTCGGTGAAGTCCTTGCTCCAGGTCAGCAACTCGCGGGCCTGGCTGGCCCAGAAAGCAGGCCGGTCGGCTGCCGCCTCGGCATAGGCCTCGGCGCCCACCACGGCGTTGGCGGCAAAGTCCTCGGAAGGGGCGAACTTGCGGTTCTCATGCAGCAGGTTTTCAAGAGCATCGCCCTGCTGGCTGGGGGTGGCAGCGGTGGCCGTCGAGCCGGGGGTGTCCTGGGACATGGTGAACCTCATCATTCATCGATCTTTGCTGCGCGGTGCGCCGGTCCCGGCCTTTGCCCGGCCGTGGCACGGCGGCGGGCAACGGCCCGTCGCGGACAAACCGCAAAGAGCTGTTCCGAAACCAGACTAGCGCCTCCGGCATGGGCGCGTGGGCCGCGTCACACGACGAGCCGTGAACGGTGCCCTTTTAGCGGTGAATGGTTCTTTGGGAGAGCTGTGTTGCTTCTGTGAGCGCGCCGCACTGCGGCCAGTCAGCTAGTGAAGCACCCTCCACTTGGCTAGGCTGAGATGGACTCGTGACAGTGGCCGGAGGCAGCCAGACCGCTTGTGGTCAGGCTCCGGCCGTAGGGCGGAATCACGCAGGGACGCCAGTCCGGGCGCCGCCACGCTAAGGAGAACAGAAATGAATCAGCAAAGCCAGGGCCAGCCGGGCCAGCAGGGCACGGCCCAGCAGGGCGCCGGCCGGGCACCGCACGGGGCGGAACCGTCCGGGCGGCCGGAAGCGCACAGTGCTGCGCCGACGTTCATGAAGCAGCAGGGCGTGCGGAATGAGGCCGTTGCTGGACCCTTCACCGTCCGTGACCTGACCGTCTTCGCGGCCACCCTGGTTCTCTTCATTGCGTCATTGATCCCGATGTTCGCCGTGCGCTACAACCTGTGGAACCTCGGAAGCCTCTTCTTCCTGGGACTGGGCGTGGTGCTGCCGCTCATCGTTGCCGCGCTGTTCGCCGCCCGCCGGCTTGCCCCCGACACGCGGGTCCGCATCGGATCCCTCTCCGTGGACCAGTTCGGTTCGGTGGTTGCCTCGTTTGCTGTCGGCTTCTTCTTCCTGTCTGTCGCCGGCGCCTACACGCCCAGCCTGCTCGTGGCGCTGATCGGTTCCCTCGTGCTGCTGGCTGCCACGGTGCTGGCCCGTTACATCCCGTTCTTCGCCGGCGACTTCCTGGACCGCACCGAGGTGCCGGCCCACATCATGGCGCGTGACTCGGCCGTTCCGGTGCGCAAGCCCAAAGCACCCAAGGAGCCCAAGCCTGCCGCCGCCGCGCCGGGTGCCCCTTCCACAGGTTCCACCGGTGCTTCGATCGGAGCAACCTCGGCGGGTGCCGCTTCGGCTGCGGGCACTGATTCCCGCCGTCCAGTTTCCGCTGGTGCCAGTTCCCATGGTGCGACGGCGGTCGGCCAGCCGGGCCACGGTGCAGCCCAAACCGGGGTCTCCGGCGCCGGAACATCTGGCGCTGCAGCTGCCGGTTCCGGAATCGCCGGTGCAGCACCGGCGACTGGTATTTGGCCCGCCGCCAACGCGGCCAGCAGCGCCGCTGCCTCGCCGGAAACGGGACCTGCCGCCGTCGTGCCGTCTCCGCCGACTGGCGGCGCCGCCGCCGCGCAGACGGGCACACTGCCGTCAACCAAGGCAGCTGACGCCGGCGCGCAGCCGGCAACGGCGGAGGCCGAGCAGACCCAGGTGAACGCAGCCCCGGCCGCCCCGGCGGCCAGCGCAGCGCCAGCCGGCTCAGGAGCGGCGGGCGCCAAAGCCCCGGCAGCTGAAGCCCCGGCTGCTGCGGCAGGCGCGGAGGAGCCCGCAGCGGAAGCCCCGGACGCCAAAGCCCCGGCAGGGGCGGCAGGCGCGGAGGAGCCGGCAGCGGAAGCCCCCGTCGCGCAGGGCAAGTCGGACGTAACTGCACGTGACGCCGCGGAGGAGACGGCCCGGACGGCCTCTGCCACGCCTGCCACCGCCGTTCACCCAAGGGTGGAACTGCCGGAGCAGGCGAGGTCGCAGGAACCGATCGGTGCCACCGTCGACCCCGCAAGCCGGCCGGAGGAGTCTGAGCAGGAGCAGGTCCACGAAGCCTTCTGGTTCGCCGTTGCACAGCACCGCACCGCCGTTGACGAGCGCACCGGCGCGCCGCTGTTCGGGATCGAGCCCGGTGGCTGGGTACTGGCCCTCGAGGACCGCGGCGACGAGTTCCTGGTCCAGCACACGGACGGCCGGGTGGGCGTCCTGCGCGACCTCAGCAACATCGAGCGCGGCTAGCCGGCCGCCGTGGCCGATTCAGCTTCGCGCCGGCGCGGCACGCCGGGCATCCCTGTGGCCGCTGCTCCGGCGGAGGTTTCCGCGGAGATTCCAGGGGGCGCCATCCCCACCGGGTCTCCCGCAGAGACCCTCCCTGGCGATGCCATCCCCGCCGAAAGCGGGCCGGCGGCCACCCCGCCGGCCCGTTCCGGCGAGTCGCCCCTGGCCCTGAAACGCCGCGCCCGGAGGATTGATCGGGCCCTCGCCGAGCAGTACCCGTACGCCCACGCCGAGCTCGACTTCCGGAACCCCTTCGAGCTGCTCGTGGCCACCGTGCTCTCCGCCCAGACCACGGACGTGACGGTCAACCTGATCACGCCGCTGCTCTTCACCCGATACCCGGACGCCCGCGCCATGGCGGAAGCCGACACCGAGGAGCTCGAAGCCATCATCAAGCCGACCGGGTTTTTCCGCGCCAAGACGAGGAACCTCCTCGCGCTGGCGAACCGGGTGGTGGATGAGTACGACGGCGTGGTACCAGGGCGGCTGGAGGATCTGGTGACACTTCCCGGCGTCGGACGGAAAACCGCGAACGTGGTGCTGGGCAATGCATTCGGGATTCCCGGCATCACGGTGGACACCCACTTCGGCCGCCTGGCGCGGCGCTTCGGCTGGACGGAATCGGACGACCCCGTCCGGATCGAGTCCGACGTCGCGGAGCTGTTTGAGCCCCGGGACTGGACCATGCTCTCCCACCGGGTGGTGTTCCACGGCCGGCGCGTGTGCCATTCCCGCAAGCCGGCCTGCGGTGCCTGCGCCGTCGCCAACTGGTGCCCCAGCTTCGGCTCGGGCGAGACGAACCCGGCCAAGGCCGCGAAGCTGCTGAAGTACGAACTGGCGCCCGGAAACGAGGAGCTCCTGGCGAAGCTGCTGGCAGAGACGCACCGCGCCGCCGAGATCCGGATGGAATCGCAGCGGAGGACGCAATGACAGCACGCCAGGATCTGGTGGACCTCGTCGATTCTATCCGGGCGGGTACAGGTCCGGATAGAAATCCATACTGGCGCAAGCTCACCGTCGACGAGTCCGTCGCTCGCAAAGCGGCCGTCCTGATCCTCTTCGGAGCCCTGGACGATGTGCCCGCAGTCTCCGGCAAGCCGCTCGTGGCCGCCGACCTGGACGTTCTGCTCCTGGAACGCGCCCACACCCTGGATGACCATCCCGGACAGGTGGCCTTTCCCGGCGGCGGCATCCACGTGGGTGAGACTCCGGTGGAGGCCGCGCTTCGGGAAGCGGAGGAGGAGACCGGCCTGGACCCTTCCGGCGTCGAAGTGCTGGGTGCCCTGCCGGAACTGGCCCTGCCGCGCGGAAACTTTCTGGTGACCCCTGTCCTGGCCTGGTGGGCCGCGCCGTCGCCCGTCCGGGTGGTGGACTACGGCGAGTCCGCCCAGGTCTTCCGGGTGCCGGTCCGCGATCTGCTGGACCCCGAAAACCGCACGATGGCCGCCGTGACCCGCATGAACCAGACGTTCCAGAGCCCGGCGTTCACCGTGAACAGCCTGGTGGTCTGGGGCTTTACGGGCATGATCCTGAACGAACTGTTCGACCAGCTGGCCTGGGCCGTTCCCTGGGACCGGACCAGGCTTCACCCGCTGGACCTCTAGGCGGCGCTGCTGGCTATTCCGCCAGCGTCAGTGCTGCGATTTCCGCAGATCCACCACCAGGCCGGTGGCGGCGTTTTCGCGCAGTGCGTTGATGCCCGCCACTACTCCCGAAACGCTCTTGAACCGCGGCGACTCTGCCACGATGTTTCCGTCCCCATCCATGAGACGGAATTTGTAAGTCTGATCGCTATCCTGGTGAACTTCGAACTTGCCCGCCATTGGCGTGGAAACCCCCTGCTGATGCTTCGTCGCACGTGCCGGGCCAACTTATTGCCACTGCCCGGCCACCAATGACCTTAGTGGCCCACGCCACACGAAGCCAACTACTCACCGGTACATTACTCAGTACAACCCTGTATTCCGTCTGGGGTCTATGTGACTTTTGTTTACCGTCGGCAGAGGCTATTGTCCCGGCCCCAGCGTGTCAAAGTGCCCCGTTTCAGTTCGGCCGGCTCTGCGGCGGGGCTACTTTGCGTTGTCGTAGGAATCGACGACGGCGATGCTCACCGGAAACTCGACCGGAATGGGCCCGAAGAGCAGCTCCTTGGCGGCGTAGGCGGCTTCCTCGATGGCGCGGATGCAGGCGTCCACGGCGGAATCAGGGGCATGGACCATCACCTCGTCATGCAGGAAAAATACGAGTTCCCCGGTTGCTGAACCGTCGGCACGCATGGTGCGCAGCCGCCGTCGTAATTCCGCCAGCCAGCAGGCAGCCCAGTCCGCAGCTGAACCCTGGACGACGAAGTTCCGGGTGAAACGACCGCGGGAACGGGCGATGGCGTCCGCCCGGCGTTGCTCCTCCGCCGAAGTGGAACGCTGGCTGCGGAACCACATTTCCGACGGCGGCGGGCTGCTGCGTCCCAGGCGGGAAGTGACGGTCCTGCCGGCTTCGCCGTCGCGGGCGGCGCGTTCGACGAAGCCCACAGCGCGCGGGTAGGTCCTGGCCAGCTGCGGCATCAGGCGGCCCGCTTCGCCGGACGTGGCACCGTACATTGCGCCGAGCAGGGCCATTTTTGCCTTGCTACGGTCGCCGCCGAATCCCTTGGCGGCGATCCCCGCGTAGAGATCCTGGTCCCGGGCGGCCTCGGCCATGACCGAATCCTGCGCGAGAGCGGCCAGGACACGCGGTTCCAGCTGGGACGCGTCGGCCACGATGAGCTTGTGCCCGGGGTCGGCGTGAACGGCACCGCGGACCTGGCGGGGGATCTGAAGTGCTCCGCCGCCGCGCGACGCCCAGCGGCCCGACACGACCCCGCCCACCACGTACTCGGGCCGGAACCTCCCGTTCCGCACCCAGGCGTCAAGCCACGCCCAGCCGTTGGCTGTGTGGAGTCGCGACAATTTCTTGTACTCCAGCAGGGGTTCGATGGCCGGGTGGCTGGACTCCTTCAGCTCCCATTTCCGCGTGGACTTCACCTCGATGCCGTTGCGGTGCAGGGCGCGCATGAGCTCCTGCGGTGAGTCCGGATTCAAGGCCGGCGCATTCAGCAGGCCCCGGAGCTCAGTGTTCAGGGCCTCGAGTTTGGCGGGACGGTGCCCCAGCGGCGGCCGCGTGCCCAGATGATCGGCCAGGATCCGCTCGTGCAGTTCTTCGCGCCAGGGCACGCCGGCATGCTGCATCTCGGCCGCCACGAGGGCGCTGGCCGACTCTGCGGCGAGGAGGAGCTGGAGCCGCTGCCGCCGGTTGTTGTCGCCCGTGGCGGTTGCTCCTGTGGCGGCTGCTCCTGCGGCGGCTGCCAGGGCGCCCTGCTGGGCCGCGTATTCGGCGCGCAGCTCGGCAAGGGTCTGGCGCGGTTGGGGTGCCGCGGCCGGATCGTCGAAGAGTGCGCCCTGGTCGGCGGGCGGAGGGGGCGGCTGGAGCAGCCGCGGCGGCTGCAGATCGTCGTCCTGCGTCAGCTTCTCGGCATTCCGGGCGTACGGGGTGTGGGCTGTGAACTCGGAATGGGCCAGGATGGCGCCACACAAGGAGAGGTCATAGCAGCGTTCCACGTCGACGCCCGCCGCCAGCAGGGGCAGGTACCAGTCCTGGGTGCGGTGCCAGATCCAGCGCGGGCGCCGCTTCTCGAGTTCGCGGACGACGGCGGCCAGTCCGGGTCCGTCGCCGGGTGCTCCGGGCTGGCTGCCGGGTTGGGTGGCTGGCGGAGCCGCGCTGACGATCCTTGGTTCGGGATTGTCGGGGTGGGGGAGGCCTGCCGCCGTGAGCTCCTGTATGGCTGCGCCGTTGGGGTGGGCGGCGAGCAACAGATACATATGTCCAATTCTGCCCTGCCGCCGAGGTGTTCGGCGTCGCCACCAGCGCCCTGTGGCCCACTGGTTCGTCCGGGTGGAGGTGCCGCTCCTGTCCTCCACAGCGGGCAGGGCTTGCTTTTCCGGGAGCCGGGCGGCCGGTTTTCCACATAGGCCCATTAGTCTCTGACGGGCGGCCGGACCTTCGGGCACAGTTGCTGCATGAGCAGGCACCACGCCCGGAACCGGCGACTCCCACCAGACCCGGATGGCGCGCTGCCGGATGCTGCCGTGCCTGAAGTCCAGCGCGGGCCAGCTCCGGCGAGGCCTCCGACCTCTTCTGAAGCCGGACCCTGGGTCCCCGACGGCGGCGGCGACGTTCTGCTCGTCACGGGCTTCGAATATCTGCGGGGCGAGGTCGAACGGATTGTCGCGGCGGCCGGCGGACGGCTCCGGGTGGTGGACGATGTGGCGGAGGCGGCACCATTCTGGGATTCCGCAGCCGACGTGCTGGTCGGCAGCGATGTCCGTGAACTGCCGCCCCGGCGCCGCGCGCCAGCCGTTCTCGTGGGCCTGAGCGGGGAAGGGGATACGCTCTGGCACCTGGGCGCTGCCTTGGGTGCACAACGCGTCGCCGTTCTTCCCGACGCCGCCGCCTGGTTGGCGGAGTATCTCAGCCGGTCACGTTCACCGGAGGCCGGAGGCCTGGTGCTCGGTGTTACCGGCGGCTGCGGAGGGGCAGGTGCCACCACCGCGGCGGCGTGGCTCGCGCAGGCAGCCGCTGAACTCGGTGCACGGGTCCTGCTCGTGGACGCCGATCCCTGGGGCGGCGGCCTGGAACTTGCCCTCGCTGCGGAGGAATCCCCGGGGCTCCGCTGGCCGGACCTCGCCGATGCCAGTGGCAGCATTGACCCGCAGCAGCTCGCGGACGCCTTGCCCGTCGCCGGCGGGTTCTCGTTTCTGTCCTGGCCTGGAAGCAGGGAACGGCCACCCCTCGTGGACCCGGTCACCGTGGGAGGCGTCCTCGACGCCGCCAGACGGGGATACGAAGTGGTGATCGTCGATATCGGCCGCAGCGCCGAGCCGCTGCGGACGTTCGCATGGGACTGCGACCGCCTCCTGGTTGTCGTCCCCGCCCAACTGAAGGCTGCAGTTGCCGCCGCCCGGCTGCTGCAGGAGCTTCCGCCCGTCGAATCCGCCCTGGTCATCAGGGGAAACGCCGGCGTGGCGTTGGACGCTGCGCTCGTCGCCGAATCCGTGGGACTCCCTCTGCACGGCGTGATGCCCAAGGTGCGGGGCACAGCCTCGGCCACCGAACTGGGCCGCCTGCTCGACCATGGCCGGCGGAAGTCTGTCCGGCGCTTCGCTTCCTCAGTGCTTGGCTTTCTGGCCAGCGATCTGCAGGCCGGGGACCTCCGGTGAGCGATCATCTGGTGGGCCCCGGGGCCGATACCGGCCGCCGCGCCGCAGCAGGGACCCCTGGTGCACCCGCTTCCCGTGCCGCGCTCGCGGAGACTGCCGGCAGGCGGCGAGCGGCCCGCGTCCTGGACGCTGGGCTTCTTGAGACGGTCCGTGAGTCGGTCATGGCGGAAGCGGGGCCGGTTACCCCGTCGCGGGTGGCAGCCGCAGTCCAGGCCACCGGGAAGCTGTTGGGCACGGCCGGTTCCCTCGCCGCCGCTGAGCGCATCAGTGCCGAGCTCAACGGGCTCGGGCCGCTGCAGCACCTGGTCCGGGACCCGTCGGTCACGGACATTTTCGTGAACGCCCCGGACTCCGTTTGGCTGGACAGGGGACGCGGCATCGAACGGACATCCGTGACCTTCGCGGGGGAGACCCAGCTAAGGGCCCTTGCCGCCAGGCTGGTGGCATCGGGCGGCAGGCGGCTGGACGACGGATCGCCGTGCGTGGATGTGCGGCTCGAGGGTGGTTACCGGGTCCATGCCGTCCTGCCGCCTATCTCAGCCTCGGGCACGCTGCTTAGTATCAGGATCCGGCGCGAACAGGTCTTCACCATGGATGAACTCCGGGACGGGGGCATGTTCGGGCCACTGGTTCAGGGTGTTCTGGAGCGCATGGTGGAGCGGAGGCTGAGCTTCCTGGTCAGCGGAGCCACCGGTTCCGGGAAGACCACGCTTCTTTCTACACTGCTGGGGCTCTGTCATCCGGGGGAGCGGCTGGTTCTGATCGAGGACGCCTCGGAGCTGAACCCGGTACACCCGCACGTGGTTTCGCTGGAATCGCGGCACGGGAACCTCGAGGGAGGCGGGGCCGTAGACCTTGGAGAACTCGTCCGCCAGGCCCTCCGGATGCGGCCGGACCGGCTGATCGTGGGGGAGTGCCGCGGTTCCGAAGTGCGCGAACTCCTGACGGCCATGAACACCGGGCACACCGGAGGCGGGGGCACCATCCACGCCAATGCCGCAGGCGCGGTTCCGGCCAGGCTCACCGCACTCGGGGCCTTGGCCGGACTTGGACAGGATGCGGTCCGCCTGCAGGTGGCAAGCGCCCTTGATGTGGTGGTGCACGTTGCCCGGTCGAGGCACGGACGCTATGTCGCCTGCATCGGCATCCTGACGGAGCGGCACGGTGGCCTAGACGTCGCCGTGGCGTTGGACGTCTCAGGCGGCAGGCCGGTCCCCGGGCCGGCGTGGGAGGTGCTTGCCCGGCGACTGGCCCTCGATCCGGGCCTGGCCCTGGACACAGGCTCTCTCCCCGATGCCGGCCACGCAGGCGACCCCATCCCTGTCCGCGACTCGGCCATGCCCGGGTCAGGCCGCGATTACGGCCCCGTCCGCAACTCGGGCCTGCCCGGGCCAGCCCGCGACCTCATGCCCGTCCGCGACTCCGGCTTGGCCGGATCAGCCGGCCATTCCGGCCCCGTCCGCGACTCCGGCCTGCCCGGGCCAGCGGCTGGAAGGCCAGAGCCGTTGCCCCCGGACGCGGCCGCAGGGCCAACGGGACAGGACGGTCCGGAGATCATGGGTGAAAAACGCGGAGCCCGCAGGGCGGCAGCATGACCGCCGTGTTTGTCGGTGCACTGGCGCTAGCCGCGTGGCTGATCCTGAGCCCTGCGCGCGGGCCACTCCGGCGAGCACGCAGTGCCCTCGGCCCGAGCGGTTTAGCGGCTGGCGGCCGTGTTGCCCGGAACGGCCGGCCTGCCGTTCCCGGCGGAGGCAGGTTTGTCCTCGCCCGGGGTCGCCGCAAGGCAGCCTTCGTGTCCCTGACGGTTGTGGTTCAGCAACTGGCCGCCCTGTTGAAGGGCGGCCGTTCACCTTCACGGCTGTGGGACGAACTGTGGCAGCTCTACGTGGAGCGGGGCTCCGCAGATGACGACCCCCGCCGGCCGCGGCTCAGCCCCGGATCGGCGGCTGTCCTGTCAGCCGCCCGTGGAGCCGCCCTGCGGGGAGGCCCGGTAGCCGAGGCAATACGGTCGGCGTGTTCGTCTTCGCGACATGGCGACGGCGGCCGTGAGCTGCGGATCTGGGCTGAACTGGCCGCCTGCTTCGAGATAGCGGCCGCCAGCGGCTGTCCGCTGGCTGATGTCCTGACTCGCTTTGCGGCCCAGTTGGAGGTTGAAGATGATGCTGAAGCGGCCCGGCAGACTGCGCTCGCCGGACCGAAGGCAACGGTCGCACTGCTGACCTGGCTCCCGTTGCTGGGACTGGGTCTGGGTGTCTGCCTCGGCGTGGACCCGCTGGCGATGTTGCTGGGCACACCGTTCGGCGTGGCTGCCCTGGTCGCGGGCATCGGACTGACCGTCGCCGGCCGCATCTGGTCCGCAAGGCTCGTGCAGGCAGCGGCTGGCGCGGCTGTGCCATGAACTCGCGCCAACGGAGCCCCGCCATGAAGACCCGACCGCCGGGTTCCCTCCGCGTGAACAGACCAGGCCAATGAGTGGATCGGTCTTGGCTGCTGCCCTCATCTCCCTGGCGCTGGCGGCCGCCGCAGGCCTCGCCTTTAGTGGAACCGCTCACGCCAGATCAGTGCTCCTCCGCCGGAGCGGCTTGGCGGCGGGCAGCGGCAATGCGGATGGGTACGATCGCTCCCTGAGCGGCGCGGAGCAGTCACCGGGGTTGCGGGATACCGCCATGATGCTTGAGCTGATTGCCGCCATGCTCCACGCAGGTGCGGGTATCGGACGAGCCTTGGAACTGGTGGCTAATGCGGCCTCACCCGAGTACGGTCGCGCCCTCCGGCCAGTCGTGGGAGCCATGGCCATCGGTGCCGACTGGGAGACGGCCTGGCGCAGTTCGGACGTTCGGTCGCCGGAAATACTTGCCCTCCGGGACGCGTTGGGCTTCGCCGCGCTGACCGGTGCGCCGTCGTCATCCATCCTTTATGCCCAGGCCGCCAGAATGAGGCGCGAACGCTTCCGGGCCGCGGAGAAGCGCGCGGCCTCCCTCGGAGTCAAGCTGGTGGTTCCGCTGGGGCTTTGTTCGCTGCCCGCCTTCATCTGTCTGGGAGTCGTTCCTGTACTGCTTGCCCTGATTCCTTCAGGCAGCTGAGATCCTTCGGCACGTGAGATCCTTTCGGCACGTGAGATCCTTTCGGCAGCTGACATCCCTCAAGCAGCCGCATTCTCTCGGCCCCACAAGCCCGGTCGGCGTGCATGGCTGTCCCGCAGGCTTTCTCGGGCTGCCTGCATTTCCCCTTCCGTACGGCCGCACATTCTGCTTTGGCGTAGGGCCCACTTTCCGCGCGGCCGCCGCGGATACACCGGCACTTCCCCTCCACATACGGCCGGTCTGGCTGCTTTTCCACTTAGCGAAGTTCAGGCCTTACCGGTCCCGGTGGCGGACGGGAGAGTCGACTACACCGGCAATCCGCCGGAACTCAAGAAAGGAAAATTCATGTCCCTCAACTACCAAACTCCGGGTGAAGCCGCCCGGCCCTTGCGCCGGGACTCCGACGAAGCCGATGTGCTGGAGATCTACCCTGGCGCCAGCACCGCGCCGCGGGTGAAGCCACGGCCACGCAGGCGTCTCATGGCTTCGGAAGCGGGTATGGCCACCGCCGAATACGCCATCGCCACGCTGGCGGCGGTGGGCTTCGCCGGGCTCCTGGTGTTCATCCTGCGCAGCGACGAAGTCCGTGGCTTCCTCCTCAACCTGATCCGTACGGCGCTGGCCCTGCCGTGAAACCCGCTCCGCAGACCTTTGCGGCCGGACTTGAGTCCTGCCGGCAGCAGAGGCACCCATCCGGAGAAGAGGCCGGCCGCGGTCAGGGGAAGGTCCGCGGCGCCGAGTGCGGGCACGGGACGAGCCGTGGCGCTGTGACCGCTGAATTTGCGGTCGCTCTTCCGGCTGTCCTGCTGCTTCTGGCGATGCTGCTGGCGGGGTCTGCGGCGGGAATCACCCAACTGCGGCTGGAGGACGCGGCGCGGGCGGGTGCCAGGGCACTCGCCAGGGGTGAGGACCCAGCCGCCGTCGACGGTATTGTCCGGAAGCTGGCTGGCCCGTCGGCCTCATCGGCCGTGGTGCCGGCTGGTGAATGGATGAGCGTCACCGTGTCGGACCGGGCGGCTGGGCCTCTGGGACGCATGATGCCCTGGACGCTGACCGCCAGGGCGGAGGCACGCAGCGAAACGGCATCATCTGCGCCGGCTCCGGGAACGGAGCACCCGGAGCACCCGGCGCGACCGACGCGGCCGGCACTGGTGGGGCACGCATACGGCACTACTGCCGGGTGGCCCCTGTGAGCCGGCGGTGCAGACAGCCCTTCGGCCAGCGCAGAAATCCGGTATCCGGTGTCGAGTCCGAACGCGGATCGGGCACTGTGCTGGCCGCGGGGCTCGGCATGGTGGTTGTGATGGTCATGGCCCTGCTCCTCCTGCTGGCGCAGGCGTCCGCGGCGGCGTCCAGGGCCGCCGCCGCGGCCGACCTCGCAGCGTTGGCCGCGGCTGACGCGCTCCGTGGCGTTTCAGCGGGGGAGCCCTGCGTCGTGGCCGCCGCGGTGGCTGCCCGCCATAAAGCAACGCTCGTCACCTGCACCGCAGGAGGCGACCAGTCCGTCGAAGTCAGCACGGAGCTGCCTGCGGGGCCGCTCCTGGGTGTCGCCACCGGCCGTGCCAGGGCGGGGCCGCCGCCCTAGCCTTCGCGAAGCTCCCAGAGTGCACGGGGCTCCAAAATTGCGCGGGCTCAAAAGAGCACCGGGCGTGGGCGGCATCACAGCTTCTCAGCGTGGGGACCCGTCCCAAACTGGCCCCAGCGTCAATGGGACGGCGCTGGTCTCTAGACCGCGTTCGACGCCGGTGCTCCCGCCTTGGAATCCTCCGGGGCTGCCGCGTCCCGCGCGTCCTTCAGCAGGACATCGATCAGGGTGACTGCTGCGTCCTTGTCCAACGGGTTGTTCTTGTTGCCGCATTTCGGCGACTGGACACAGGAGGGGCAACCGGATTCACACTCGCAGGCCTCAATCGCGTCTCTCGTGGCCTTCAGCCACACCTTGGCTTTCTCGAAGCCTCGCTCGGCAAAACCGGCGCCGCCAGGGTGCCCGTCGTACACGAAAATCGTCGGCACGCCGGTGTCGGCATGGATGGCGGTTGAAACCCCGCCGATGTCCCACCGGTCGCTCGAGGCAACCAGCGGCAGCAGTCCGATGGCGGCGTGCTCGGCAGCGTGGAGGGCTCCGGGGAACTGGGCTTCGATGAGTCCGGCGCCTGTGAGTGACCGGTTCTCCACCACAAACCATACTGCTTTCGTAAAAAGGTCCCGGGCTCCCAGATCGAGGGGCTCCTCGCCCAGGACTTCATTGGAAATCAGGGCTTTCCGCTGGAAGGAGATCACTTGCGTTGTGACCTTGACGTCGCCGAAGTGCACGGCAACATCGCCCCACTGCGCCGTCCGCTGGGTCTCGAGGACCTCGATCTGGGTGACGTCCCGGGCTGTCGTGTAGTAATCGGGGTTGGCCCGGCGTACCACCACGCAGTGATCGTCCTCGTTCAGGTCCTCCACCACGTAGCTGTCACCCTGGTGGACGTACACGGCCCCGGTATGGGCTTGGTAGTGCGTTTGCGGCGAGTCCATGGTTCCCAGCAGCGAACCGGTGTCGGCATCCACAATGCTCACGGGCCCGCCGCCGTCGGCCCGCAGGTTCACCATGGCGGCCGCGCTCTGCGGGTGGGTCCAGAACCAGCCCGCCGGGCGCCGCCGCAGGTAGCCCTGTGCCACCAGCTGCCCGAGGAGCTTCTCCGCAGTGGCTCCGAACAGCGGCAACTCGGCAACGCCGAGCGGGAGCTCAGCGGCCGCGGCACAGAGGTGCGGGCCCAGGACGTAGGGATTGGATGGATCAAACACCGTCGCCTCGACGGACACGTCGAAGATAGCTTCCGGATGGTTGACCAGATAGGTGTCCAGGGGATCGTCGCTGGCCACGAAGGCCGCGACGGCGTCCTGCCCGGCGCGGCCCGCCCGGCCGATCTGCTGGAAGAGGGACGCCCTGGTGCCGGGCCAGCCAGCCACCAGCACCGCGTCGAGTCCGGAGATGTCGATGCCCAGTTCCAAGGCCGAAGTGCTGGAGATGCCCAGCAGCTGGCCGGTCCGCAGCGCCTTTTCCAAGGCACGGCGTTCCTCCGGGAGATACCCGGAGCGGTAGGCTGCCACCCGTTGCGGCAGGCTGGGGTCGACCTCATCCAGCAGCCGTTTGGTGATGGAGGAGATGGTTTCGGCGCCGCGCCTGGATTTGATGAACGCGATGGTCCGGACCCGCGACGACACAAGGTTCGCGAGGAGGTCGGCGGTTTCGGCCACGGCCGTCCTCCGCTCCTTGGCCCCGTTCTCGCCGCGGACCTCGGTGAGCGCCGGTTCCCAGAACGCCACTGTCGTGGACCCATGGGGGGAGGAGTCTTCGGAGACTCCGCGGACCGCGGCGCCAATAAGCCGGCCGAAGGACGTCTCCGGCTCGGAAGCGGTGGCGGACGCCGCAATGAACACCGGTCCGGCGGAGCTGCCATTGGGCGCGTAGTAGGCACAGATGCGCCGCAGCCGGCGCATCAGGTTGGCCACATGGGAGCCGAAAACGCCGCGGTAGCTGTGCGCCTCGTCCACGATCACGTAGCGCAGGCGCCGGAAGAACCCTGCCCACCAGGCATGGTTCGGCAGGATGCCGAAGTGCAGCATGTCCGGGTTGGCCAGAATGAAGTTCGCGTGGTCGCGGATCCAGCGGCGGGAGGCCTGGTCGGTGTCGCCGTCGTAGGTTTCAGCCCGGACGGTAGGGAGGTTCAGGGACCGGATCGCTGCGAGCTGGTCTGCCGCCAGCGCCTTGGTGGGGGAGAGGTAGAGCGTCACGGCGCCGTCGTCGTGGATCTTTCCGGGCTCCGACAGGACGCGGAGTTCGGACCGGTGAATCGCGTCCAGCGCCGGCAGCTGGTAGGCCAGGGACTTCCCGGACGCCGTCCCGGTGGCGATCACCACGTGATCGCCACCATGGGCAATGTCCGCTGCCCGGATCTGGTGCCGATAGGGCTGGTGAACGCCGAGCTTGCCGTAGGCCGCGACCAGGTCCGGGTGCGCCCAGTCCGGCCACGGTTCGTGCACGGCGGCGCGCGCCGGAATGGTCCGCACATGCCGGAGCTGCTCCGGGTCCGGGCCACGGCCCAGCAACGGAATCAGCGAGTCATGGGGGTTCACCCCAACATTCTTTCATCCGGGCAAAAATCGCCGGCACTGAACAGAGCAGGGAAGAGCTAACAGCGGACACGACAGGCCAGCGAACCGGCGCGGAGCAGCTGGCCCGGGACACAGCTCGGAGGGAGGGAAATGCGGGGGAGGGTCAGACCACGGAGAGGTCGGATCCTTCGTCGGAGGCGGAGAGCATCAGCACGTGGCACACCGAGGACCAGCCCAGATGCGAATACAGCTTTTGCCCGTCCAGGGACGCCAGCAGGAGTCCGTCCTCCACGTCGTGGGAGAACGCCTGCGCCGCCAGTGCCTTCATGATGAAGCTGCCCAGGCCCCGGCGCTGGAAGGAGGGCTCGGTGACGATTTTGTCGAAGACCGCGGTGCCGTTGATGACCACCACGCGGCCGCTCACCGCCAGAGTGTCGCCCGAGCGGACTTCGGCAAAGTGGACCCCGCCGGACTCCCACGTTTTCAGGGACAGGTCGTCGTCCGAGAGCCACGGGTCCTCGGAGTCCTGCGTTTCCATGTCCACGACCATCATGGCTTGGGACGCTGACGTGGCGTTGAGGTTGTGTTGTTCAGCCAGGAGCTTGTAGCGTCCCACATCATTGGTCAGGATGGTCAGAACCCGCTTGGGGGCCTCGGCAGTCTTTGCCGCAAGGTCCGCGAACTCGGCGTCCGTGGGGTCGGAGGCGAAGTATTCCCAGTCCCCGGTCGTGTCCGCACGCAGGGCAGCGGGGAACCGTCCCTCGGTGCGCGTTTCATAGCCCCGGCAACCAGCCCAACCGGCTACCCAGACTTCAAGCAAATGAGTGATGTCTCCAACCATGGCTTCTGGCGTCATGTGATGAGAGTATTCCAGCGCTGTCACAAGTAACAGAGCTTTGGCGCTTGCTTATGCAATTGTGATAGGAGGCTCTTCCCCGGTCCGAATCCGTCCCCGGACGCCCACCAAGTACCCTTAAATACGTGGCTTTGAACCGAATCGTACTCTTTTACGGCTTTACTCCCATCGCAGACCCGGACGCTGTTCGGCTCTGGCAGCGTGCCCTGTGCGAAAAGCTCGGCCTGACCGGACGGATCCTCATCTCCAAGGACGGCATCAACGCCACCGTCGGCGGGGAGATCGGGGCCGTCAAGCAATACGTGAAAACCACGCGTGAATACAAGGGCTTCCACGGCATCGACGTCAAGTGGTCCGATGGCGGGGCGGAGGACTTTCCCCGCCTGAGCGTCAAGGTCCGCGACGAGATCGTTTCGTTCGGCGCGCCCGGCGAGCTGAGGGTGGACGATAAAGGCGTCGTGGGAGGCGGGACCCATCTGAATCCCGAGGAACTCCACGAACTCGTCGACGTGAAGAAGGCCAGTGGCCAGGACGTCGTGTTCTTCGACGGCCGCAACGCGTTCGAAGCACAGATCGGCAAGTTCAAGGACGCCGTCGTCCCCGACGTCGCCACCACCCACGACTTCATCACCGAACTCGACTCAGGCAAGTACGACCACCTCAAGGACCAGCCGGTCGTCACCTACTGCACCGGGGGCATCCGCTGCGAGGTGCTGTCCAGCCTCATGGTGAACCGCGGCTTCAAGGAGGTGTACCAGCTGGACGGCGGGATCGTGCGCTACGGCGAAAAGTTCAAGGACCAGGGCCTCTGGGAAGGCTCCCTGTACGTCTTCGACAAACGCATGCACCTCGAATTCAGCGAGGACGCCCGGACCATCGGCGAGTGCGTCCGGTGCCAGGCGCCCACCAGCAAGTTCGAGAACTGCTCGAACCCCAGCTGCCGCACCCTCACCCTGTACTGCGCCGAGTGCGCGGCCACCCCGGAAACCCTGCGCTGCCCGGACGGCTGCGCCGCCTGAGCTGGCGAGACTGCGCCCCTGAGCGGTCCGGGCCAGCGAACCACTCGCAGCCGATGCGTCAGATCCGGCTGATCCGGTAGGCGAAATTGGCGTCCGAGCGCGCCTCCACCGTCACCCGAAGCACGGAGTCCTCGGACAGGTGCACCACATTGACGCGCGACGTGCCGCACCGGAGGCTCAGGTCCACCAGGGCGAACTCTGCGTCGCGGACGGTGAATGAGACCCGCCGCTCGCTGCGGCATGCGAGGGTGAGGGAGTACGTGCCGCCCGGCAGTTGCTTGGTGGATTCGGTCTTGCTGCCGCCCTTGGCAACGCTGCCGTAGCTGGTGTGGAAGACCTGTCCCTCGGCGTCGGGCAGGACTTCCTTCGCCCATTCCGTGAGTTCCTGACCGGACACCGGCTCGTTCTCCAGCGGATCACGCGGCAGCACGGGATCCGTCACCACCGGGGCGGCGTCCGGGAGTTCGCCCCGGCCGTCGTCGTAGCTGTATTCACAGCCGCCCAGAACGGCTGCCACCAGCACAAACAAAAGCACGACGGCGGCTGCCGGCGCCCGCAGCCACAGCATGCGGTGCGCCCGCCCCAGGAAACGATGCGCGGAGGCCATCCGCACCGCGGGCATACCCCGACTTTAAGCCTGCCGGAGGCGCCGGTACAGATGGCAATCCGCCGGAAGAAAAAAATTCGCCCGGGCCGTCCCCGATCTGCGGGATCCGTAGGGCGCCGCCGCTGACCGGCCCCGGACTAACGCGCAGGAACGAGGTGGTAGGCGTACAGGAGCGGCGCGTCCACGCTGGAGGCGCTGATCTCCATCCGCCCGGTCTTCGGCACGGTGATCCTCGCGGTTTCGCGGCTGCCGTTGCAGGCCGCCCCGGCTTCCGTCAGTTCCTTGCCGGCGAGCGTCACAGCGAAGAACGCCTTGCCGCCGCCGTCGCACGTGATGGTCAGCGTGTAGTCACCCGCCGGTACGCTGGCTGCCGCCTGGATAATCCTGTCCCGGTTGAGGATCTTGCCGGAGTCCTCCAGCAATGCCTGGCCGTCGGACGGCAGCGCGGTGGCCCGCCACTGCGGAACATCGGCATTTTCGACAGACACCACAGGGGAGCAGGCAGTAGCTGCCAGCAGGATGAGGGCGGACGCAGCCGTCCCGCCCAAGGCACGGGTAATCAGAGGACAACGTTCAGGCATGGCTTAAAACTTACCCGTTTGAGGTGCCGCCGGTTGCAGTCCCCCTCCTCCCGCTCCGCCGTGACGCCACAAAAGAGACAAGTCTGTCTGCCTCGGTCAGGGCTTTGGCCATGCCTGCCGAGGTCGCCAGTATCCGCTCGCCCCGGGACTCCAGGGTCACGGGAATGACCGTTGCTCGCGCCGCAGCGTCCGGCGGCACGGCGGCTTCACGATGCGGGGGCCGGGATTCCGGGGCCTGCGGTTCCCCGGCCTGGCGCCGGGCGCTTTCCTCGGACAGGGTCAGGGCATCGATCTTGGCGCCGCCGATATTGTCCAGCATCTCGTAGTCCTCGTCGGTGCACAGATCGCTGGCCCCAAGGTGTTTCAATGCCACCAGGCCAACGACGGCCCTGCTGAAGTCGCGGTCCATGGCAAGGTCGATGGCCCACTGCGTCCGCTTCCACCACTGGTCCCGCCGGTCCGCCTCGCGCCGCTGGGCGAGCGCGCGCCACGCGATCCAGCCAGCAATGACTGCGGCCAGCAGCGGTGCGAATGCCGCCGCGTACCGCAGCCAATCGGGATCGGCCGCCACTGCCTGGGTTCCGAGCATGGCCCCACTGTAGCTTTCGCCGCCGACAACCATCAGGCACCACAGCCGCGCCAGGGCCTGAAACGTGGCGGCGCCGCGGCCGAAAGGGCCGAAAGGTCCCAAAAGGATGGGGACCGGCATGCAGGCGCGGGCGGGAAATAGACTTGCCCGGTGACCGAACCAATGCACTTCACCGCCGGCAACACTCCCGACGCACCGCGCAGCGACCGGACCGAGCTCCTGCAGGCGCTGGCCGCAGACCTCCGGGACGTGGGCTACACCCTGGAGGGCGTGGCGGACCTGCTGGGGGAATCGGCCTACGAGGCCCTCAGCCGGGACCAGCTCATCCCGGCACTGATCGCGACGGAAGCAGCAGCCGCCGGCGGGCCGCGCACCGCGGCGCTGGCCGCCGTCGTGCGTTTCTGGCTTTTGGCCGTTCCGCAGGAAGGGGCGGTGCTCGACGGCGCGCTGCCGCGGACCCGCGCCGAAGGCCTCGTGGCGCTGGGGCTGGCCAAAGTCGCTGGGACGGAGGTTGCTGCCGAAGCGGACCTGCGCCCCTACGGCTGGGACTCGGGCGACGGCGGCGTCGAAATCTGGGTGGCCAGCGACCTTGCCGCCCACCAGCGGCCCGGCGTCCTCAGGCACGACCACGTCCTAGGGATCGGCCAGGCGTCCACCACCCTTGTCCAGTCCACTATCCGCCGGCCCGCCGGCAGAGCGCTGGACCTGGGCACCGGCTGCGGCATCCAGACCTTCCATCTCCTGCAGCACAGCGGCCACGTCACCGCCACGGACATCTCGGCCCGGGCCCTCGCATTCACGCGCTTCAACCTCCTGCTCAATGCGGCAGCCCTCGACATTGAGCCGGAGCGGCCGGAAGAACGGGTGAACCTGCGGCTCGGGTCGCTCCTCGAGCCCGTTGCCGGCGAGACATTCGACCTCGTCGTATCCAATCCGCCCTTCGTCATCACACCGCGCACTGCGGGCGAGGCCGCGGCCGACCAGTTCACCTACCGCGACGGCGGCCTGCCGGGGGACGATATCGTCGCGTCGCTGATCCGTTCCCTGCCCGATGTGCTCGCACCGGGCGGAACAGCCCAGCTTTTGGGCAACTGGGAAATCCCGGAGGGCTCGGACTGGGATGAGCGGCCGCAAAGCTGGGCCGGTCCGGACACGGACGCGTGGTTCATCCAGCGCGAACAGGTGGGGCCGGAACAGTACGCCGAGACCTGGCTGCAGGATGCCTCCGAAGCCCGGGACCGCCGGCACTACCAGGAGGCCTACGCCGCCTACCTGGCCGACTTCGCGTCCCGGAATGTCGGCGGGATCGGCTTCGGCATGATCTTCCTGCGCCGGCCGGCCGGTGAGCGGCGGATCCACCGGTTCGAGGAGATCACCTACCCGATCGAACAGCCGGTCGGGCCGCATCTGGGGGCAGCGGTCGAAAGGGCCGACTGGCTGGCGGACCACGACGTTTCCGCAGCTCACCTGCTCGTGGCCGAGGACGTCACCGAGGAACGCCACCAGCGCCCCGGCGCCGAACACCCCGGCGTTATCCTCCTGCGCCAAGGAGCAGGCCTCCGCCGCACCAACCTGCTGAGCACCGAACTGGCGGGCTTTGTCTCCGCGTGCGACGGCGACCTGACCGCCAGCCAGATTATCGGCGCCCTTGAGGCGCTGCTGGGCGGGACGGAGGAGTTCGACGGCGACGCTTTCCGGGCCGGTCTGCTCACCGAAGTGGCCAATCTGGTCCGGGACGGATTCCTGCTGCCCGTAGACCCGGACTGATAGCGATCCGATAGCGCGAACGGACACTTGAGGCCCACGAAGGTGCTCAACTGTCCGTTCGCGCTGAGTTTGTCAGTTAATGCCGGGGCTTGTCAGTTAATCAGGGCGCGGCCCATCCCGGGGGTAGGGACGTCGATGGTGAAGCCGCACATGCAGCGGTAGGTCACGGCGTCGGCTGCGCCCACGGCCTTCACCGAACGGATCAGGCGCTGGCCTTCCACCCTGATGGCCATCTCCAGCGAAAACTCCTGATCGAGGCGCTTCATCGGCCGCCTGCAGTGCCGGGGCGTGCCCGTTGGCGCCAGCAGGACGCCGTCCGTGGCTGCGCCGGCGTCCTGGCCTGCGCCCGTGAGTTCAGGGGCGGACCGGGTTGTGGGTACCAATGCGTCTTCGTCGAGGGTAATCATGGTCATCCTTTGGGCTTCTCACGGGGCCGCCAACGCCGGCGGCCCCGCCGCGAACTGCTTGCGGGAGGTCTGTTTACGCCTGTAAGCAAAGCATGCTTAGTATTCCCGGAGCAAGCCGGCCGACCCCTGAATGCGAATGTCAAGCATTTCTTTCAGAACCTCATCGTGCTGCGTAGACTGAAGGAGTGAGTACAGATACGCCGTCTTCGGGACCGGCGGAAACCCCGCAGCCGGACGCCGCGCCGCGCCGCAGGACCCGGCCGGAAAAGAAGGTGGAAATCACCGACCCCAAAGCGATCCGGGCCCTGGCCCACGCCGCCCGCCTGGAGGTCATTTCCGAGCTGTACTCCACGCAGTCGAGCCGGACGGCCACGGAACTGGCCCAGCAGACCGGGCTCACTCCCAGCGCGATGAGTTACCACCTGCGGGCGCTGCAGAAATGGGGCATAGTGGTCCCCGCCGAGGCGTCGGCCGACGCCCGCGAACGCCGGTGGAAGGCTGCCGGTACCGATTTTGCGATCAATTCCGGCGGGGCCGTGGCCGGTCCGGACTTTGCGGTAATCGACCTCGAACTGGACGCGTTCCGCCGCCGAGCCAGCGCCTACGCCCGTGCCCGGGACGAACACCGCCAGCGCGGTGACTCCTCCGAGCCGGCCCCGGCGGTTCTGCTCGCCAGCAACCTCCTCTACCTGACGGCCGAGCAGCGCAACGAACTGACGGAAAGGGTTTTTGACCTCCTTCGCGACTACGAACTGGATGATCCCAGCCGCATTCCACCCGGTGCCGAGCGGACCGCCACCATGTGGTCCATGATTCCCGACGACCGCACCCTGCCGGGGGCATCGGGCGGCCACGAAGGCACCTGACGGGCGCGGCCGAATGCCCTCTGCCAGGCTCCGGGGACACGCCCGGGCCGCCGGCAGTCCGGCCAGGACAACAGCCGTGACGGGGGCCACCGTTTTCCACATGACAGCGCAGAATTCTGCAAAATATGGTGAACTAGGCCAATATGGGCTGATCTGCCCGAGCAACCTTTTTTGTAGGAGCACTGTGCCAAGCAAGGCCAAAACCGGCAAGAAACTCGTGATTGTGGAGTCTCCGGCCAAGAGCAAGACCATCGCCAAGTACCTGGGCGAGGGCTTCATTGTTGAGGCCTCCATCGGTCACATCCGCGACCTGCCGCAGCCGTCCGAGCTTCCCGCGGAACTGAAGAAAACCTCGCTGGGCAAGTTCGCCGTCGACGTCGAAAACGACTTCAAGCCCTACTACGTGGTCTCTCCGGACAAGAAGAAAAAGGTGGCCGAGCTCAAGGCCCAGCTGAAAGACGCCGACGCGCTCTATCTCGCAACCGATGGGGACCGCGAGGGCGAAGCCATCGCGTGGCACCTTCTGGAGGTCCTGAAGCCCAAGGTCCCCGTCTACCGGATGACCTTCGGTGAGATCACCAAGGAAGCCATCCACCGCGCCATGGACAACCTGCGCGACGTCGATGCCGCCCTGGTGGATGCCCAGGAAACCCGGCGCATCCTGGACCGCCTCTACGGTTACGAGATCTCCCCGGTGCTGTGGCGCAAGGTGGCGCGCGGCCTGTCCGCCGGTCGCGTGCAGTCCGTGGTCACGCGCATGGTGGTGGACCGCGAACGGGAGCGCATGGCGTTCAAGGCCGCGTCCTACTGGGACCTGACCGGCCAGTTCGGTGCCGACGCCGGCTCCTTCAAAGCGAAGCTCGCCGCTGTTGACGGCGCCAAGGTCGCCACCGGCCGGGACTTTAACGACGACGGCGAACTCACCTCGCGCAACGTGGCCCACCTTAACGAGGAACTCGCCACGTCCCTGGCCGCCGCCCTGCAGGACGCCGATTTCCGTGTCCGTTCCGTGGACACCAAGCCCTACACCCGCCGCCCCGCCGCGCCCTTCACCACCTCCACGCTGCAGCAGGAGGCCGGCCGCAAGCTGCGGTTCTCATCCAAGAGCACCATGCAGGTGGCCCAGCGGCTGTACGAAAACGGCTATATCACCTATATGCGTACCGACTCGTCGGCGCTGAGCGACGAGGCCGTCACGGCTGCGCGCCGCCAGGCCGCCGAGCTGTACGGCCCCGAGTACGTTCCGCAGTCGCCGCGCGTCTACACCAGCAAGGCCGCCAATGCGCAGGAGGCCCACGAGGCCATCCGCCCCGCCGGTGACTCCTTCCGCACCCCGGCGCAGGTTGCCAAGCAGCTCAGCGGCGACGAATTCCGCCTGTATGAGCTGATCTGGAAGCGCACCGTCGCCTCCCAGATGGGCGACGCCAAGGGCTCCACCGCCACCATCCGCCTGGGCGCGGTTGCCTCCGACGGCCGCGACGCCGAATTCTCGGCCTCCGGCACGGTCATCACCTTCCCCGGCTTCCTGGCCGCCTATGAGGAAGGCAAGGACGAAAGCCGCGGCGACGACGAATCCGACGATGCCCGCCGCCTGCCGAACGTCGCGAAGGGTGACGCGCTGGCCGCCTCGGACATTCTCGCCGTCGGCCACGAGACCTCGCCGCCGCCGCGCTACACCGAAGCGTCGCTGACGGCCGAGCTGGAAAAGAAGGGCATCGGACGCCCCTCCACCTACGCCTCCACGATCTCCACCATCCAGGACCGCGGCTACGTGCGGAAGCAGGGCTCTGCCCTGGTCCCGAGCTGGATCGCTTTCTCCGTGGTTCGGCTCCTCGAACAGCACTTCACGGACTACGTGGACTATGAGTTCACGGCCGACATGGAAGGCGACCTGGACAAGATCGCCAACGGCCAGGCTGCGGGCACCGCCTGGCTCAAGCACTTCTACTACGGCGAAGATACCGACCCCGGCCTGCTGAGCATCGTGAACAACCTGGGCGAGATCGACGCCCGCGAGATCAACTCCGTGCCCATCGCGGACGGCATCACGCTTCGCGTCGGCAAGTTCGGCCCCTACCTGGAGAGCTCCCTGCCCACGGTGGACCCCAAGACCGGCGAAGTGATGGAGTCCGCCCGCGCCAACGTCCCGGAGGACCTCGCCCCGGACGAACTCACCGCCGCCAAGGCAGTGGAGCTCATGGAAACCGCGGCGCCCGAGGAACGGGTCCTGGGTGCCGATCCGCACACCGGACACACGGTTGTTGCCAAGAACGGCCGCTACGGCGCCTACGTCACCGAGATCATCCCGGAGATGACCGAGGAGCAGCTGGCCAACCTCCCCGTGGAGTACTACAAGAACGGCAAGCCCAAGCCGCCGAAGAAGCCTGTCAAGGCCAAGCCGCGCACCGGTTCGCTGTTCAAGTCCATGACCGTGGAATCCGTCACCCTGGACGAGGCGCTGCAGCTCATGAGCCTTCCCCGGGTCCTCGGTCAGGACGCCGAGGGCAACCCGATCACGGTGCAGAACGGCCGTTTCGGCCCGTACCTGAAGAAGGGCACGGACTCGCGGTCCATCGGCTCGGAAGAGGAAATCTTCACCATCACCCTGGAGCAGGCTCTGGAGATCTACTCCGAGCCCAAGCAGCGCGGCGCCCGCGCAGCCGTGCCCCCCCTGGCCGAGTTCGGACCGGATCCGGTGTCGGAGAAGAACATCGTGGTGAAGGAGGGCCGCTTCGGTCCGTACATCACCGACGGCATCACCAACATCACCGTGCCCCGCAGCACCTCGCTGGAGGAACTGACCCGGGAACGCGCCGTCGAACTTCTCGCCGAAAAGCGGGCCAAGGGCCCGGTTAAGCGCACCACCACGCGGAAGGCCCCGGCGAAGAAGGCTGCAGCCAAGAAGTAGGGCCGGTCCGGCCCGGGTCACCGGGCCGGAATTGCTTCGCGCCAGGCAACGTGGTCGAGTAGATGCATGACTGAACAGCCGGAACCCGCAGACATCACGCCGCTGAACGATCTTGAGGAGAAGCTCGCCCGGGGCGGCCAGCCGGACGCCGATCCGGTGGACGTCATCCTGTCGTTCCTCAACAACGAGGTCTACATCATCAGTTCCGACGCGCTCGAGGGCCAGGACTCGCAGGTCGAGCCGCTGGTGCTGGGCAACGCGGACGGCCAGCCGGTCCTTGCCGTTTTCTCGCACCCCACCCGGGTGGACGCGGAGTACCTGGAAGCAGCCCCGAACGTCCTGGGCACCCAGGGTGCGGCGATCATCGCCAACATCGGCGATGAACTGGGCATGGTCATCAACCCCGGCGCGGCCTACGGCTTCGAGATCAACCCCGAGGGCATCGCCAACATCAAGCGCGACTTCAAGCGCGCCGACGAAGTGGACCCCAACCCCGCCGGCCTCGAAGGCGAGTAACCCTGCGCGGCTGTCCGCAGACCAAAGCACGCAATGTAGGTGACGGGTTGCGTCCGCTGCGCCGGCGGGGGGAATAATGGCAGGATGCGGCTAGGCGTCCTCGACATCGGTTCAAACACTGTCCACCTCCTGCTGGTGGATGCCCACCCCGGCGCACGGCCTGTGCCTTTCGCCTCGCACAAGCGCCCCCTCTCGCTGGTGCAGTACCTCGATGAGGACGGCAACATCACCGACGCCGGCCAGCATGAGCTCACGGAGTTCGTGCTCGAGGCCTGGGAGTTTGCAGCGCGGCACAAGGCTGACGACCTGCTGGCCTTCTGTACCTCGGCCATCCGCGAGGCCACCAACGGCCCTGCGGTACTCGCCCGCGTGAAGCACGAAACCACCGTGACTCTGCAGGAACTCACGGGCAGCGAGGAAGCGTCCATGACGTTCTTCGCCGTCCGACGCTGGTACGGCTGGGGCGCCGGTACCGTCCTGAACTTCGACATCGGCGGCGGTTCCTTCGAAATGGCGCTGGGGCAGGACGAACTGCCGGAACTTGCAACCTCCGTGCCCCTGGGCGCGAGCCGGCTGACCCGGGACTGGCTGCACGAGGATCCGCCGTCCGCGAAGAGCGTCAAGGAACTGCGCCGCTACATCCGGACCACCCTCAAGCCAGTGGTCCGCAGCTTCAATGAGGTGGGCAAGGCAAATGTCGTGGCCGGTACCTCGAAGACCTTCCGCTCCCTGGCCCGGATCGCCGGTGCAGCCCCCAGCGCCGCCGGCCCGTACGTGAAGCGCGACCTCAACCGCACGGACCTTGGCCTCTGGGCCCAGCGAATTTCCGCCATGAAGTCCGAAGACCGGCTGCACCTGCCGGGCGTCTCCGAGGCACGAGCCAACCAGCTCCTCGCCGGTGCCCTGGTGGCTGAAGCGGCGCTGGAGCTCTTTGAGTACAAGAAGATCAAGATCTGCCCGTGGGCGCTGCGCGAGGGCCTCATCCTCCGGCGGCTCGATCAGCTGGTCTTTGACGGTCCGCTTGAGCCGGCTCCGCACGTGGGCGTCCCGCAGGTCTCTGCGCTGCCGGCCGTCTAGGGTTTCCTGCCGCCCGGGGCGGCACAAGGCTGCCGCTCTCCGGGGCTGCCTTAAACGAGTAAACGCCGGCCGGTTACGCAGAAGAAGCTGGGGGGAACACTTCTGCAACCGGCCGGCGCAACGCCGGTCCCGAAGGACCGGCTCCATCACTCGCACCTGTGAGGCATTTACGACTCTAGCGAGGGAGTTTGGGTGTTCTGCGGGATTTACCTGACAACAGGCTGGGAATCCGTCGGCCGCCGGGCTGGAGCTTAAAAAGCAAAGACACCGACGGCCCGCTGCAGAAAAATGGGCAAAACCACTGCAGACCGTCGGTGCCTGACAAGCATCCCCATGCTTGCTTCATCACTCGCACCCTCAATGAGGTAATACCTACGTTAGGGGCCGAATGTGTGTGAATGCTTCGGCCAACATGTGAGCTTCCTGTGAATGGCCACGGTCTGCATCCGGAGCGATGAACTGCAATGATGGAGCAATGAACAACCGAATCGCATTCCTTGGCTGTGGATCAATGAACGAGGCCATCCTGGGCGGCCTGCTGGAGAGCGGCACGGATCCCATGGAGATCGTGGCCACCGTCCGCCGTGCGGAGCGGGCAGCGGAGCTGGCCGAACGGCATACCGGCATCACCGCCATTGCCGGCAGCGAAGAACCCGACAACAACAAGCAGGCGGCTAAGGGGGCCGGCGTCGTGATTCTCGGCGTGAAGCCCGTGGGCATCGCCGAGCTGGCCCGGGAAGTCAGTGGCTCCCTGTCCCCGGATGCGATTGTCATCAGCGTTGCGGCCGCCGTCTCCATCGCCCAGCTCGAAGCCGCCCTGCCCGCGGGCCAGGCGGTCATCAGGACGATGCCGAACACCCCGGCGAAGCTGGGCCGCGGCGTGGTCTCGGTGTCTGCCGGCACCAACTGCTCGCCGGAGCAGCTCCAGCGGGCGAAGGACATCCTTGGCGCGGTGGGGACCGTCGTCGAAATTCCCGAGGAGCAGGTGGACGCGTTGAGCGCCATCAGCGGTTCGGGCCCGGCTTACGCGTTCTACCTGGCTGAGGCCATGGCCGCGGCCGGCGTCGAACTCGGCCTGGATGAGGAGCTGGCGCTCCTGCTGGCACGCGAAACCGTGGCCGGGGCCGGCCTCATGCTCGCTGAACCCGGCGCCGAACCGGCCGCCCTGCGCAAAGCCGTGACCAGCCCCAACGGGACCACCGAACGCGCCATCGCCACGTTCGATGACCGCGGCATGCCGGCCATCATCGCCGCGGGCGCACGCGCCGCCGCCGACCGTGCCGCCGAGATCACCAAGCAGCTCGGCTAGTCCCCACCCGCACCCCAACCTCGCAAGCTCGGCCAGGGAACCCTGCGGGCGGGGCCCACCACCCGCACCCTAACCTCGCAAGCTCGGCCAGGGAACCCTGCGGGCGGGGCCCACCATCTGCGCTGGAGTTTTTGTCCAGATACCGCGGGTTAAAGCCCCTTTTGGGCCCGATATCTGGACAAAAACTCTCCCCACGGCGTTAGGGAACGACGGCGGCTGGTGCGTTGCGGACGACGGCGGGCGGCGCCGTCGTCGGGCGCCTTGCCAACCCCGCCGCTACGGCCGGGCCGCGAACCGTTCCAGCAGGTCCACGTGGCCGGAGACGATCAGCATGTCGCGGGCGGACACCTTGGTCTCGGGCCGGGCATAGGTGAAGTCCTCGCCCGGGGATTTCACGCCCACGATGGTCACGCCGTATTTGGACCGCACCTTGGACTCGTCCAGCGTGAAACCGACCGTTTCACGCGGCGGATACATCTTGACGATCGCGAAGTCGTCGTCGAATTCGATGAAGTCCAGCATGCGCCCGGAGACCAGGTGCGCGGCGCGGACGCCGGCGTCGGCTTCGGGGTAGATGACGTGGTTGGCGCCGATGCGGGTGAGGATCTTGCCGTGGGACGGTGTGATGGCCTTGACCCACAGGTGCTCGATGCCGAGGTCCACCAAGTTCACGGTGATGAGCACCGAGGACTCAATGGACGTGCCCACGCCCACCACTGCTGAGCTGAACTCCTGCGCGCCCAGCTGCCGCAGCGCGTCGATGTTGGTGGCATCGGCCTCCACCACGTGGGTCAGAACGGGCGACCACTTCTGCACCAGGGACCTGTCGCGCTCAATGGCCAGCACCTCGCGGCCCTGCTTCACCAGCTGCTCAGCGGTGGAGGAGCCGAAGCGGCCCAGCCCGATCACCAGGACCGGTGCGTTGTGGGCGGGGCGGTTGGGGGCGCCTGACGAATTAGCCAATGATGGGCCTCTCTTCCGGGTAGTGGTACAGCTGGCTGCGCTGGCGCAGGGCCAGGGCGGCGGCAAGCGTGACGGTGCCGACGCGGCCGGCGAACATCAGGATGGACAGCACATACACGCCTTCCGGCGGCAGCTCGGCGCTGAGGTTTGTGCTCAGGCCGACGGTGGCGAAGGCTGAAATGGTTTCGAAGAGCACCCGGTCCAGGGAGGCGCCGCTGATGTGCAGGAGCAGGAAGGCGGACGCGGACACCAGCGTGGCTCCGGCGACGATCACCGAGATGGCCACGCGCATGGTGCCTTCCGGGATAGTGCGGCCGTAAACCTTGACGTCGGCGTCGCCGCGGGCCTCGGCGATGATGGCCAGGAACATGACGGCGATGGTGGTGACCTTGATGCCGCCTGCTGTTGAGGCGGAGCCGCCGCCGGCGAACATGAGGGCGTCAGTGAGCAGCTTGGTGGTGGATTCCATCTGGTTCTGGTCCACGAGGTTGAAGCCGCCGGAGCGCGTCATGACGGAGGCGAAGAGCGAGTGCGTGATCTTGTCGCCGAGGTCCATGCCGCCGATGGTCCGGGTGTTGTCCCACTCCATGAGCGCCCACAGAACGGTGCCGGCCGCGAGCAGGATGAACGAGACCTGGATGGTGAGCTTCGTGTGCAGGTTCCACTTTTTCCAGTTCAGCCCGTTTTGCTGCAGCACCATGACCACGGGGAAGCCCAGGCTGCCCAGGAACACGCCCAGCATGAGCGGAATGAGGATCCAGAGGTCCGTTTCGTAAGGGACGATGCCGTCCGAGTGCGGGGTGAATCCGGCGTTGTTGAAGGACGAGATCGCGTAAAAGACGCCGTGCCAGACAGACTGCCAAAAAGGCTCGCCGAGGACCATGAAGCGCGGGATCAGGGCGACCGCGAGGGTGGCCTCGATGACCACGGAGGTGGTGATGACGATCCGCAGCAGCGTACCCACCTCACCAAGCCGGCCGGCGTTGTTCATGGCTTCCTGGGCGATGAGCTTGCCCCTGACCCCCAGCTTCTTGCTCACCATGAGGGCCAGCAGCGAGGCCAGCGTCAGCGTGCCGAGGCCGCCGACGAAAATGCCGACCAGGATGATCAGCTGCCCGAAGAATGACCAGTGCACGGCGGTGGAGACCACGGTCAGGCCCGTAACGCAGACGGCAGAGACCGCCGTGAAGAGCGCCTGGTGGAGCGGGGTAAAGTCGCCCGTTGCCGAGGACGCCGGCAGCGACAGCAGGGCGGTGAAGAGGACGATGACCACCACGAAGGCGCTCAGGGCAAGGCGGGCCGGCGACGTGTTGGCAATGTCATCGATGAAGTCACGGATGCCCGTGAATATCCACAGGCCCTCACGCTCCGGCGTTGCGGGTTGCCAGCTGGCCGGGCTCTTGGACCTCGACTGGCTTTGGGTCATGTGCGGCTGTTCCTCGATTGACTCTGCTTCCTCCAGTAGTAAACCACTAATCCCCGCGCCGTGGCCGGGCCCGGGAGCAGACCGCGCTCCGGTAGCCTGTCAGTAATGACATTCCAGCCCGGACTCAGCCTCCCCGCATTGCCAACGACGGTGGTGTGGGACGCCGCCATGACGGCGTATAACTTCGGCCCGGGCCACCCCATGGCACCCGAGCGCATGGACCTGACAGCCCGGCTGGCCGGGAGCCTGGGCCTGCTGGACCTCGCCCACGTCACGTTGGCTGCCCCGGACGTGGCCGACGACGGCGAACTCACCACCGTCCACAGCCCCGACTTTGTGGCCGCGGTGCGCCGGGCCAGCGACAATCCGGCCGCCGCGGACGAGTCCTACGGGCTGGGCACCGAGGATGATCCCGCCTTTGCCGGAATGCACGAGGCCGCGGCCCGCCTGGCCGGCGGTTCCCTGCTCGCGGCGGGCTCGATCCTGGACGGCTCGGCAGTGCGGGCCGTGAACTTCGGCGGCGGGCTGCACCATGCGTCGCGGGACCGCGCCAGCGGCTTTTGCGTCTACAACGATGCCGCTTTGGCGCTCCGGAAACTGCTCGACGGCGGCGTGCAGCGCGTGGCATACATCGACGTCGATGCCCACCACGGCGACGGGACGCAGAGCATCTTCTGGGACGACCCCCGCGTCCTCACCATCTCCCTGCATGAGACCGGAATGTCCCTGTTCCCCGGCACTGGATTCGCCAACGAGATCGGCGGCCCCGGGGCCTTGGGCAGCGCGGTGAATGTGGCACTGCCCGCCGGGACGGGGGACGCCGGCTGGCTGCGGGCATTCCATGCCGTGGTCCCGCAGCTCGTTGGCGCGTTCGCGCCTGAGGTCATCGTCAGCCAGCACGGCTGCGACTCGCACCGGCTCGATCCGCTCACCCATCTCAACGTCAGCGTCGACGGACAGCGCGAGGCCGCATCCGCCGTCGCGGGCCTCGCCGCCCGGTACTGCGAAGACCGCTGGATCGCCACCGGCGGCGGCGGGTACCACATCACGGGCGTGGTGCCGCGGACGTGGAGCCACCTGATCGGCATCGCTGCAAACCGTCCGGTGCCGCTGCGGACGCCCGTGCCGGAGGCGTGGCGGTCGTATGTGCAGGAGCGCTACGGCGTTGACACGCCCGAGACCATGGGCGACGACGCCGACGTCTGGTGGCGCTCCTGGGAGGTGGGCTTCGATCCCAACGACGACATCGACCGCACCGTGATGGCCACGCGCAAGGAAGTCTTCCCCCTGTACGGCCTGGATCCCTGGTTCGACTAGGTCCGAGTCCCTTCACGGGGCAACCCGCCCGCGAAATAGTAGATGCCATTCGGCGTATATGTCGCTAGGGTGGGTCTCATGGTGACAGACGACGTATTTGCCGTCATTGCTGAGGCAACGCGGCGCGACATTCTCGTGTCCCTCCAGGCGGGGGACAAAGCTGTGGGGGAGCTGGTCGAGGAGCTCGCCGCCAGCCAGCCCACCATCTCCAAACACCTGAAGGTGCTCCGCGAAGCCGACCTGGTCAGCATGCGCGCGCAGGGCCAGAAGCGGTACTACGCGCTCAATCCCAAGCCGCTGGCCGGCGTCGCAAGCTGGCTGGAGACGTTCGACGTCGGACGCCCGGCGTCCGCCACAGCGTCACCGCACGCCGCAAGCCAGCAGGCTGAGGAAGTCCAGTCCGGTACTGGCCGGGCCGCCGTGTCCGCCGGAACTCCCGCCCCGGCCGCGTCCGGCCCGGCGGCCGAGCCGGCCTCAGAGATCCCGGACGCCTTCGCGGCGGCCGGGGCCGACGCAGTGGCACATGCCGGCAGCGCGGCGGATGACGCCACGCACGCACCCGGGCGACCGGCGAGCGGCCAGCTGAGTCCCGCCGTCGTGGTTGCCGGCGGACAGGTACCCGGACCCGCCGGCCAGGACGACACCGTCCCGCAGCAGATCGGCCGCACCGTGGGCCGCGCCGCGACGAAGGCCGCCGACCTGCTGGCGAACCTGCCCAAGTTCGGCCGCAAAAAGTAGACCCACCCAACTGACTCGCAGTTGTTGTCGTTTTGGAGCCTCAAAACGTCAACTACTGCGAGTCAGTTGGGCGGAGGGGCCGTTACTTGCCGAGGATCCGCACGTGGTCCGGGGTCAGCTCGGAGATGCTGCTGACGCCCAGCAGCGCCATGGTGCGGGCCATGTCCTTTTCGAGGATCTGCAGGACGCGGTCGACACCCGCCCGGCCGCCGGCCATGAGCCCGTACAGGTAGGCGCGGCCGATGAGCGTGAAGTCGGCACCGACGGCCAGGGCGGCGATGATGTCGGCGCCGCTCATGATGCCGGTGTCCAGCATGATCGCGGCGTCGGAGTTGTCCTTCTTGAGGGCCTTCGAAACCTCGGGCAGCAGGTGGAACGGGATGGGGGCGCGGTCCAGCTGGCGGCCGCCGTGGTTGGAGAGCACGATGCCGTCGGCGCCGTGGTCCACCACCTTTCGGGCGTCGTCCACGGTCTGGATTCCCTTGACCACGAGCTTGCCCTTCCAGGTTTCGCGCAGCCAGTCCAGGTCCTCGAAGGTGAGGGTGGGGTCGAACATCGAGTTGATGAGGTCTGCCACCGTGCCCGTGTACCGCGAGAGCGACGCGAAGGTGAGCGGCTCGTGGGTGAGGAAGTTGAACCACCAGGCCGGGCGGTAGGACGCGTCCAGGACGGTCTTCAGGGTCAGTGCCGGCGGGATGGTCATGCCGTTGCGGACATCGCGGAGCCGCGCCCCGGCGACGGCGGTGTCCACCGTGACCATCAGGGTGTCGTTCCCGGCCTTCGCTGCGCGCTCGATCAGCTCGAGGGAGCGGTCCCGGTCCGTCCAGAGATACAGCTGGAACCAGTTCCGGCCGTTGGGTGCCGCCGCGGCCACGTCCTCGATGGAGGCGGTGCCCATGGTGGAGAGCGTGTAGGGGATGCCTGCGGCTTCGGCGGCCCGCGAACCGGCGTACTCGCCTTCGGACTGCATCATCCGGGTGAAACCGGTGGGGGCGATGCCCACGGGGAGCCGGGAGGGCTTGCCCAGAATGTCGGTGCTCAGGTCGATACTGGAGACGTTCCGCAGGATGCCGGGGCGGAACTCGATGTCCAGGAACGCCTCGCGGGCACGCCGCAGGGTGATCTCGGACTCTGCCGCGCCGTCGGTGTAGTCAAAGGGGGCCTGCGGGGTGCGGCGCTTGGCGATGTCGCGCAGCTCCCAGACGGTGCTGGCGCGCTTGAGCCGCGCTTCCTTGCTGAACTCGGGCTTCTTGAACTGCATGAGCGGGGCGAGGTCCGAGTACTTCGGGATGCGGCGCTTCAGCGCGGCCGGGACGGCGGCGGCTGCCGCGGCAGCAGCGGCTGCGGCAGCGACGCCGGTGCCGGTGCCGGTGCCGGTGCCGGGGCGCGTGGCCGCGATGTCCGTAGCGTCCGGGGCCGGGGTGGTCTCGGGGTTGCTCGGCTGGATGGTGTGGGTCATGGCGTTCCTCCGTGGGCGTGCCGGGAGATGCTGAACAGGAGCCTCCCCGCTGTGGTCTAACCACACTCTAAAGCATGTGGTCCAACCACATCAAGTACGATGGGCTCATGCGCACGCACCAACTTGTCCTGCGGTGGATCGAGGACCAGCTCTCCGGAGGCCAGCTCGCCGTCGGAGGCCGCCTTCCGGCCGAGCGGACCCTGGCCGAGCAGCTCGGCGTCTCCCGCACCTCTGTCCGCGAGGCCATCCGGGTGCTCGAAGCCATGGGCGTGGTCCGGGCAGGCGTAGGGTCCGGCCCCGAGGCAGGGACGGTGGTGATCTCGGATCCGACGGCGGCACTCGGCTCAGCGCTGCGGCTGCACGTGGCCACGCAGCACCTGCCGGTGGAGGACGTGGTGGAAACGCGCGTGCTGCTCGAGTCCTGGGCCGCGGCCCGGGCCAGACCGGATGCCCCCGCACTTAACCTGGCCGGGGCCCTGCTCGACGACATGGACGAGGGCCACGCCGTCGATGACTTCCTGGCCCTGGACGTCCGCTTCCATCTGGCCCTGGCGGACGCCGCCGGCAACGCCGTGGTCAGCGCCATGATGGGGTCCCTGCGCGAGGCCATCCAGGGCTACGCGGGGCAGCTGACCGCGAACCTGCCGGACTGGGGCGCCACCGCGTCCCGGCTCCGGGCCGAGCACCGGGAGATCCTGGCAGCCATCAGGAAGGACGACGGCGGCCGGGCAGCCGAGCTGGTTGCCGCCCACATCCGGGGGTACTACAGCGAAGCCGGGCTGGGCCCGAAGGGTCCGGACCCGGCCCGGCCGTAGCTGACTTTCCCAACTGGCTCGCAATTGATGTCGTTATGAGCGGTCAAAACGACATTAACTGCGAGTCAGTTGGGTTGACGGGTTAGCGGACCTCGACCTCCAGCGCCTGGAAGTCGTCCGCCGCGTGCCGGCCCACCAGCACGCGGAACGGGCCGCGCTCAGCCTGCCAGCCGCCGTCGTAATGGCCAAAGGCGCGGGCCGGGATCCGCACCTCAACGGTGTCCGTGCCGCCCGCGGCCAGATGCGTACCGGCGTATCCGGCCAGCCAGCGGACGGGCCGCTCCACCGCCGAATCCTCGCGGGACAGGTAGACCTGGACCACTTCGCGGCCGGTGCGCGTGCCGGTGTTCCGGACGGGGACGTGCACCACGATGTCCTGGCCGGCCGGAACGGACTGCGGCGCGGAGGCGGTGCCGAGTTCGAACGTCGTGTAGCCGAGGCCGTACCCAAATGGCAGGAGCGGGGCGGCGCCGCCCCCAGCCTGCTGCCTGAGCCAGGCGCGGTAGCCCACGTGGATGCCCTCGCTGTAGACCACCTTGCCGTCAACGGGCGTGGTGTTCAGCACGGGGACGTCCCCGAGCGCCGCCGGCCACGTGGTGGGAAGCCGGCCGCCGGGCTCTTCCTTGCCGAGCAGGATGTCCGCCACCGCAGTGCCGAACTCCTGCCCGCCGAACCAGCCCAGCAGCACCGAGCTGACCCTGTCCAGCCACGGCATCAGCACCGGCGAGCCGGCGTTGACCACCACGACCGTGCGCGGATTGACCGCGGCCACGGCCTCAACAAGTTCGTTCTGGAGGCCCGGGAGGTCCAGGTCCTTGCGGTCGAAGCCCTCGGATTCGATCGCGGCGTTGGTGCCCACCACGACGACGGCGACGTCGGCCGTCCGTGCCGCCTCGACGGCCGCCCGGATCTCGGCCTGGGGGTCGGCGACGATGGCCTCCTCGCCGAGCAGGATGGCTGTCAGCGGAATCTCCTGCTGCTGCGGCATCTGGTACAGGGCGTCGATGGCGAACCTCTGGCCGGCGGTGGCCTCGAAGGCGTGGATGGTCTGCGGCGGGTCGAACAGGGCCGCGCCCAGGACGTCTGTGTCGTCCTCAAGTTCGCCGTTGAAGACCTCCGTCCCGTCAACGGAGACGGCGATGTGGCCCACCGTGCCCACACCGAGGTGGCGCACGCCGGCGGTTTCCGCTGTCCATTCGGTCTGCATGCGGATGGCCGCCGTGCCCTCCGGAATGCCGACGCCGAACCAGATCAAGTGCGAAGCCAGCCGGTCCTCACCCGAGATCTCCGTTCCGTCGGCCGCCAGGAAGGTTACGCGCATGCCGGGCACACCGCTGACCGGATTGTGCAGGGCACTGCGGGCGAACGGCTGCAGCCCCTCGGCCACCTTGGCGCCGCGGGCGTATGTCACGGTGACGTCGTCGGGCAGTGCCTTGCGCAGGCCCTCCAGCGGCGAGACGGTGTACTTGGGCATGACGGTGGCGCTGCCCCCGCCCTGCGTACGGGCCTCTTCGGCGTTGTGGCCGATGACGGCGACGCTGCCGAGTGCCTTGGCGTCGAGGGGGAGCAGGCCGCCCGCGTTGCGGACCAGCACGGCGCCGCGGACGGCCACCTCGCGGGCCACCTGTGCGCCGTCGAGTTCCGCGGGGAATGCGGTGACCGCCTCGAAGCCGTCGAGTGAACCGACCCTGGCGGCGAGGCGCAGGATGCGGGTGACCTTTTCCAGGATCGTTTCCCGGCTGACGCGGCCGTCCTCGACGGCGGCGAGCAGTTTGGCGCCCCAGTGGCCTACCGGTCCGGGCATCTCCAGGTCCTGGTGGGCGTTGGCGGCATCCACCGAGCGGACGCCGGTCCAGTCCGAAACCACGACGCCGTCGAAGCCCCACTCGGTGGACAGCGGCGTTTCGAGGAGCTTGTTCTCGCTGGCGGTGGTGCCGTTGATGGAGTTGTAGGAGCTCATGACCAGCCAGGCGCGGGCTTCGGTGATGGCGTCCTCGAACGCAGCCAGGTAAAGCTCGCGAAGGGGCCGTTCGTCGACGACGGAATCGGAGGTAAAGCGGTCGGTCTCGGCCTCGTTGGCGAGGTAGTGCTTGGGGGTGGCGCCCACCCCCATGGACTGCACGCCGGAAACGTAGCCGGCGGCCAGGGTGGCGGTGAGGCGCGGATCCTCGCTCATGCATTCGAAGTGGCGGCCGCCCAGCGGGGAACGGTGCAGGTTGATGGTGGGGCCGAGGACGGCGTGGACGCCCTTGCGGCGCGCCTCCTGGCCGAGCACCTGGCCGTAGCGGCGGGCGATGTCCACGCTCCAAGTGGCGGACAGGGCGGACGACGACGGCAGGGAGACGGAGTCGTGGCGCTCGTCAAAATCTTCGCCTCGGACGCCGGCAGGGCCGTCGGACAGCACAATCCGGCTGAGGCCGATTTCCGGCAGGGCATGGGTGGACCAGACATCGGCGCCGGTCAGCAGCCTCACCTGCTGTTCCAGGCCCAGGCTTCCGGCCAGTTCGCGCAGGCGCGCCTCGACGTCCTCCGGCAGCTGGGTGTCCACCTGGGCGGTCTTCTGCGCGGACAGGGTGGCGTTCATTTACTTGACTCCTTTGATGCGGGTGACGAGGACGGCGCCGATGATGCCGACGACGGCCCCGCCGAGGAAGAGGGCGGGGTAGCCACCCAGGGCAATGACGGGGAAGGCGACGGCGGGCACGATTGACTGGGGGAGGGCCTGGGCAATGTTGAAGACCCCGAAGGTCTTGGCGTTCTCGGCCTGGTCGCTGGGCAGCAGGTCGGCGATGAGGGCCACGTCAACGGCGCCGAAGCAGCCAAGGCCCAGGCCCACGATCGCCTGGCCCACCAGGACCTGGTCTGTGCCGGTGCTCATGGCGATGACGATGAGGCCGGCCATGATGATGAGGCTGGAGGCGATGACCAGGGTCTTGCGCTTGCCGATCCGGTCGCTGATCCAGCCGCCCGCGATGCTGGTGACCACGGTTCCGGCGGAGCTGACCAGGGTTGCCTGGAAGACCAGGGAGGGAATGCTCTCCTCTGCCACATGGAGCTGGTCCGCGAAGAAGTACGGCAGGTAGAGCAGGCCCGCGCAGTAGCCAACATAGACCATGAACTTGGTCAGCCAGGCCCAGCCGAGGCCGGGGTGGAGGCGCGGATCGAAGTAGAAGGACCCCAGGATTTCCTTGAGGTTCAGGGGTGCCGGCCGTTCAGTGAGCACGCGGTCCTTGAACGTGAAGGCGAAACTGATGGCCAGGGCGGTGCCCACGATGCCGGGAACCACCGCCATCTGGAAGGCATTGTCGAAGAGCTGGGCGAAGTAGGCAGCAGCCACCAGGCCGACCGGCAGGGTCATGCCGATGAGGCCCGAGAGGCGGCCGCGCTCGGCGGGGGCCGCCTGGTCCGGGAGCGTCGCCACGAGGGCCGCCAGTGCGGCGTTGAACCCCAGCTGCGCCACAACCCATGAGCCCAGGACGCCGGGCACATCGCCGGCGAGACCCAGGAGGAAGAGCGCGCCGAGCCCGATCAGGGAACCGCCAACGATCCACGGCTTGCGCATTCCGAACCGGGACGTGGTGCGGTCACTCAGGCGTCCGAAGAACGGGTTGGCCAGCAGGGCGATGACGGCCCCGACGCCGGCCACGAGGCTCAGTGCTCCGGCCCTGGTTTCCGGGGTGGTGATCTCGGAGACTTTGATGGCGAGGACGACGAGGGCCGGTGCGAGCAGGGCCATCCAGAGGCCGGCACTGGCGATGGGCATGCCGACGACGTAGGCCCGCGGCGCCTTGAGGGGCAGTCCTGCGGTTGGGGAGAGTGCGGGCGGAGCCGCGGTCTCCTCGGATAGGGATTCGATGGCCACATTGCCTCCTGACGAAAAGTGACCCACCGTTGGGCCTCGGAGAAAAGCGTAGCGCCAAAAACCTAGTGTGACTAGGTTTTGCTCGATATTGGCTTGTCGCCCGGTGGATCAATGCCGTGAAATAAACTGGCCCAATGTCCCCATCCAAGCCCCGCGGGCAGTACGCCAAAGGCGCCGAACGCCGCGAGCAGATCATCCAAACCGCTACAGATGTCTTCGCCACCGAAGGTTTCGAGGGCACCGCCCTCAAGCGTGTGGCCGAACTCGTGGGGGTCAAGGAAGCCACCCTCTTCCACTACTTCAGTGGCAAGCAGGAGCTGCTGACGGCGGTGCTTGCCGAACGGGACCGCCGCAGCAGGGACATTGGGGGGCTCGCCGAGTTTGGCCTGCCCATCCTGGCGTCCGTGGCGGAGCGGAACGGGAAGGAGCCCGGGCTGACCACGCTGTATGCCGTGGCGTCGGCAACGGCCAACGACCCCGGGCATGCCTCGCACGGCTACTTCCAGGACAGGTACTCCCAGCTGGTGGAGGAGCTGGCGCTGGATATCGGCCGGCGCCAGGACGCTGGGGAGGTCCGGTCTGACGTCGGGGCGGAGTCACTCGCGCGGCTGGTCATCGCCGCGTTCGACGGCCTTCAGCTGCAGTGGCTGTACGACAAGAACGTGGACATGGCCGGCGGCCTGAAGGAGCTCGTCGACGTGCTCCTGGCCCCGGCAAAGCCCTAGCTCCGCGGCTGGTTTGCCGCGGGACCCGTGCTTCCCCGGATCTCCAGGCGCGGCTGGAAGGTGGATTCCTCGTCGGGTGCCTCGGTGCTGCGGATGAGGGCCCGCAGGCTGTGCCATGACCGTTCGCCGAGTTCCGTGATCGGCACCGCGGCGGTGGTCAGCGGCGGGGTGGTGTACCGGGCGAAGGGGATGTCGTCGAAGCCGGTGATGGAGATGTCCTCGGGAACGCGGACGCCGCGTTCGTGCAGTCCGCTGAGCAGTCCCATGGCCACGAGGTCGTTGAATGCCAGGACGCCGGTGGCCCCGCTGGCCAGCACCTCGTCCACCGCTTCATGGCCGGTCTCGAAGCTGGACCCGCCCTCGAGCATCCGGAGTTCGACGTCGGGATGGGCGGCCCGGAACTTGTCGAGTCCCTCCATGCGGGCACGGTTGGAGGCGCTTCGGGCCGGGCCGGCGAGGAAGGCGATTCGGGTGTGACCCAAAAGGACCAGGTGTTCCGCGAGCTCCTGCACGCCCTGGCCGTAGTCCACCTCGAGGCTGGGCACTCGGGTTTCCGTGGTGCTGCGGTTGATCAGGACCATGGGGTGCAGTGAGGGGGCCAGCTCCTCAAGTTCGGCGTCGGCCATGCGGGGCGCACACAGCACCAGCCCGTCGCAGCGCCGCCGTGCTTCCCCGGCCAGGATCGCCTCCTCGCTGGAGACTTCCGACGAATCCGCAATAAGCACCCGGTAGCCGTCCTGGGCTGCGGCCATGCTCAATCCCCGCAGAATGGCCTGGAACGTGGGGTTGGCGAGGTCCGGCACCACGATGCCGATGGTGTCGGTCTTGCCCAGGGCCAGGCTGCGGCCCACGGGATTTGGCTGGTAGTTCAGTTCGGCCGCGGCATCCCGCACGCGCTCCGCGATGGCCGGGTCCACAGTGAAGTTGCCGTTCATCACGCGGGAAACGGTGGCATGCGAGACGCCGGCCTTGATGGCGACGTCCGCAATGCCGATGCGCCGGGTGCCCGTTCTCCTGCCCATGTGCTTCCTTCCCTGTCCGTGGCCGCGTGCCGCTGCTGCGGCCCCTCCGGCTTTTGCGAACGATGGTTGACGCGCTCGCCGGTGTCTTGATACAAAGCTTATAACGTTTCGAGAAAACGCTTTCTCAGGATTCTTCCTTCATGTGGGCAGGGCGTCAAGCGGCCCGCCTACCGCCTTTGGAAAGGGGCCCACCCATGGTCAACGTCGACACCGCCCGGCAGCCACAGCCTGATACGAAAACACCGGTCACGCGGTCCCGCATCGCCCTGATCGGCACCGGAGGCCGCTCGGAAATGTACATCCGCGCCATCCTCGGCCAGCACGCGGACGTGGCCGAGCTGGTGGCCCTCTCGGACGCCAATCCCGGCCGCGTGGAGTACTACCAGCGGCTCATCCAGGAACTCGGCGCGGCGGGTCCGGCCGACTCGTTCGAGCCCGGCAGTCTGACCGAATACATCAGGACCAACGCGATCGACCGCGTCATCGTCACCACCCCGGACTACACCCACGCCGACTACATCGTCGAGGCGCTGGAGGCGGGGGCCGACGTCGTGGTTGAAAAGCCGCTGACCATCGACGCCGAGGGCTGCCGCCGCATCACCTCAGCCGTGGCGGCCACCGGCCGCAACGTGGTGGTCACCTTCAACTACCGCTACTCACCGCGGAACAGCGCGCTCAAGCAGGTCATCCAGGACGGAGTGATCGGCAAGGTCACGTCGATCGACTTCAGCTGGGCCCTGGACACCGTTCACGGCGCCGATTACTTCCGCCGCTGGCACCGCGACAAGCAGAACTCCGGCGGCCTGCTCATCCACAAGGCCTCCCACCACTTCGACCTGGTGAACTGGTGGATCGACGACGTTCCCGAGCGGGTCTACGCCTCCGGCGGGCTGCGGTTCTACGGCGCCAAAAATGCCGCGGAGCGCGGCCTCGGAGCACGGCCGGAGCGCGGCACCACAGAGCGCGCCGCCACGGAGAACGGCACGGTCCAGGAAGCGGAAGGGACCCGGGACCCCTTCGCCCTGGACCTCCGTGAGGACGAGCGGCTGCGCGAGCTGTACTACGACAACGAGAAGTTCGACGGTTACCGCCGGGACCAGGACGTCTTCACGGCGGGCATCACCATCGAAGACAACCTGGCGCTCACGGTGGACTACGACGGTGGGCCCACGCTCAGCTACTCCCTGAACGCCCACAGCCCGTGGGAGGGCTACCGGGTTGCCGTCAACGGCACCGAAGGCCGGGCCGAGCTGGAGGTGGTGGAGCGTGCCGCCGTCGTCCACAGCACCGACCAGAAAACCGTGGTGGACCCGTCCGCGACGCCCGTGGAGGAGGACGACGCCGTGCGCCGCAACGGTGAACGCCTCGTGGTCCAGCGTCACTGGGAGCCCGCCTATGAGGTGCCCATCGTCAACGGCGAGGGCGGTCACGGCGGCGGCGACAACCTCCTGCTGTCCGACCTCTTCAACGGCCCCGGCGAGGATCCGCTGGGCAGGCCCTCCGGCTACCTCGACGGGCTGCGCTCCGTGTCCGTTGGCATCGCGGGCAACGCATCGCTCGAGACCGAACTCCCCGTCCGCATCAGCGAGCTCGGCCTGGGCGTCGAACTGCGCCACGGCCGCGCCTGACCCAGCAGAAACAGGAAACAACACCATGAGCAGAATTCTTGTCACCGGCGGCGCCGGGCGGCTGGGACGCAGCGTGGTCGCCGGCCTTGCCGGGGCGGGCCACGAGGTAGTCTCGGCGGACCGGGACGCCGTCCCGGACGGCACGTTCCCCGCCGGCGTCGAACAGGAAACGGCGGACCTGCTGGTTCCCGGCGAGGCGTTCCGCCTCCTGGAACGCACAGCGCCCGACGCCGTCATCCACCTCGCTGCTATTGCCGTGCCTTTCAGTGCGCCCGAGGATGTCATCTTCAGCACCAACACACGGCTCGCCTTCGCGGTGGTCAGTGCGGCCACCGACCTGGGGATCGGGAAGGTCATCACGGCCAGCAGCCCCACCGTCCTGGGCTACGGTTCGCCGGCCGGCTGGCTGCCGGAGTCCTTCCCGGTGGACGAGGCCACGACGCCCCGCCCCTGGAACGCCTACGCGCTGTCCAAGCAGATTGCGGAACAGACGGTGCAGATGTTCGCCGCCGCGCAGGGGGACCGCATCCGCTATGCGGCCTTCCGGCCCTGTTACGTCATCTCGCCGGAGGAATGGGACGGCGCCCCGACGCAGCAGGGGCACACCGTCCGCGAACGACTCGCCGACCCGGCCCTGTCCGCGCCGGCCCTCTTCAACTACGTGGATGCCCGGGATGTGGCCGAGTTCCTCGACGTTCTCCTGCGGAAGATGGACTCCATCCCCAACGGCGAGACCTTCTTCGTGGGCGCCGCCGATGCACTGGCCACCGAACCGCTGGCCACGCTTCTGCCCCGGTTCGTGGACGGCAGCGCCGGGCACGCCGCCGGACTCACCGGCACCAGCCCCGCCTTTTCCATCGCCAAGGCCAAGCGGCTGCTCGGCTGGGAGCCCAAACGCACGTGGCGCACGGAACTCGCCCAAGCCGACGAAGCCAGCGCCGGCGAGTTCCGGGCCGGCGAATCCCTCGTCGGCGCCACCACAGGACCGGCCCACACGGGACCAGCCCCCGCAGGACCAGCCCCCGCAGAACCAGCCACATCCGGATCACAGGAGACCAAATGAAACTCGACGGCGTGCTGTTCTTTCCCGTCACCCCCTTCCGCGCCGACGGCGCAGTGGACGTTGAGGTCCTGAAGGAACACATCGCCTCGCGCCTGGCGCACCGCCCCGGCGGGGTGTTTCCGGCGTGTGGAACCGGCGAATTCCATGCCCTGAGCATCGACGAGGTGCGCACAGTGGTGGCGGCCGCCGTCGAAACCGTCAACGGCCAGGTGCCGGTCATAGCCGGCGCCGGCGGACCCCTGGGGCACGCGCTAGCCGCGGCCCGCGCCGCCGAGGAGGCGGGCGCCGACGCCCTGCTGGTCCTGCCTCCGTACCTGGTTACCGGGCCCACCGACGGCGTGGTGGCCTACATCGAGGCGGTGGCCGGCGCGAGCAGCCTCCCGGTGATCGTGTACCATCGCGGCACGGCCAAGTTCACGGCCAAGGCCATTGCGCAGCTGACCGGCAACCCCAAGGTGATCGGCTTCAAGGACGGCATCGGCGACGTCGGCCTGGCCCAGGAGATCGTCTCCGCCGTCAGGGCCAGCGGCCGGGACGACTTCCTGCTCTTCAACGGCCTGCTGACCGCCGAACTGACGCAGGGCGCCTACCGCGGGTTGGGCATCCCGCTGTACTCCTCGGCGGCCTTCGCCATGGCCCCGGAAATCGCCACCGCCTACTACGACGCCTACGCCGGCGGCGATGAGGACCGCCGGGAAGCCCTGCTCGAGGGCTTCTACGCACCCCTGGTGCGCCTGCGCGACCAGACACCCGGCTTCGGCGTCTCCCTGATCAAGGCCGGGCTGCGCCTCAACGGCCTGGCCGTCGGTCCGGTCCGGCCCCCGCTGGTTGATCCCACCGAGGACCAGCTCCTGGAGCTCAAGGCAATCCTGGCCAAAGGCCACGAGCTGGCTGGCCGCTGATGGCAGCCAAGATCACCGGGCTCCACACGCGCCTCATCACGGTGCCGCTGCGGCGCAGTTGGGGTGCCGACGCGCCGGAAAACCACATCATCGCCACCAGTCTATTTACGGACGACGGCGGTGCGGGGCACGGTTTTTCCTGGACGCCCACCATCGGGCCGCAGGCGGTCAAGGCCCTCCTTGACCACGACATCGGCCCGTTCATCACCGGGCTGGACGCGAACCCGGAGGTAGTCTGGGACCAGCTCTGGAAACGGCTGCACGAGGCCGGCGGCGGCGGGCTCACCACCATCGCGATGGCCGGCGTCGACCTGGCCCTCTGGGACCTGGCGGCCCGCACCGCCGGCGTGTCCGTGGCCGGGCTGCTGGGCCAGCGGCGGGAATCCGTGGAGGTCTACGGGTCGGGCGTGAACCTGCACTACTCCCTCGAGGAACTCGTGGCGCAGACCGAACGGTGGGTGGCCGCGGGCCACCAGGCCGTGAAGATCAAGGTGGGCAAGCCCGACCTGGCGGAGGACGCCGAACGCGTGGCCGCGGTCCGATCGGTGCTCGGCCCGGACCGCAGGCTCATGATCGACGCGAACCAGCGCTGGGACCTGCCCGCGGCCCTCCGTGCACTGGATGTGCTGGGCCAGTTCGGCCTGGAATGGCTGGAGGAACCGCTCCGCGCCGACGACCTCTCGGCCTACCGGCGCCTGCGGGAGCAGTCGCGGGTACCCATCGCCCTGGGCGAGAACGTCCACACCATTTACCGTTTCCGGGACTTCATCGAGGCCGGGGCCGTGGACATCATCCAGCCCAACATCATCCGCGTGGGCGGCATAACGCCCTTCCGCCGGATCGTTGAGCTGGCCCGGGCCAACAGCGTGCGGGTGGCACCGCACCTGCTGCCCGAGCTGTCCGGCCAGCTGGCCCTGACCCTCGCCGAGGCCGTCAGCGTGGAGGATGTGGAGGACGCCTCCTTCGAACAGCTGGGCATCCTCGCCGGGCCGTCACCCGTCCAGATCCGTGACAGCCGCCTGTACGGGACAGGCCTGCCCGGCTTGGGGTTCAGCTTCACCGCCGCACTCCTGCCCGAGCCGAGGGACCACAGCTTCGACCTGCCGGCGGACCCGGCGTTCCGGCTCTCGTAGGTTCCTCGCTCCCAACTAGGTAGCAGCACAGGGCGTTCCCAGGTCTGGGAACGCCC